>DATLNW010000099.1:0-11408 GCA_035536575.1 Lysobacterales bacterium | reverse complement strand
ATCAGGATGCATCCAGTCATTTACTATTTCAGCCTTAAATATTCAAAAAATTGTTTTGCCCGATAAAACAGAAACAATTGAGTTTACAGCTCCTGATAAACCCGGCAGAATTACTTTTACCTGCAGCGCAGGACTGTACCCCGGAACGATTGAGGTAATATAATTGTTCTATTGCTTCATTGTTATATTGTTGACTAACTTTGTTACTGTATTAACAATTTAGCAATAAGTGAGCTTATGCGAACGAAACAATGTAACAATCGAGCGGAATGTTATATAATCACATCATAGCTTTATTTATGGACAACACGGAGAATAATTCGCAAATACAACCAGAACCGGAATCTCAACCACAATCGCAACCGGAGCAGCCACTCTCACCCCTGGCCCGTATGCTGATTGAAAAGCTTACTCAGAAAGAACCGCTCCAAACAGACGAGAAAAAAATCTCAGTAAATCCGATTGTTACCAAATTTGCATCCTGGTATGAGCGTCTGCGCAACGCAATGGAATTTAGAGAAGACGAAGTGATACTGAGGGCAACAATTGAGAGGATTTTAAAGCGGCGCCTTCTGCTTGGAGGTAATGGCAAATCAACGGCCGAGCCATTGGTCAAGGAACTTCTGTGGGCACGTTATCTACCGGATAATGAAATTGCCCATTCCAAGATGCTTCAAGTCGAGAAATCAATTGATTTACATTTGGAGCTACGCCTCGGTGTAATTGATCAGCACAAGATATCTGACGCCATCATAAATGACTGGATTTATGATCTTATGTCCAGTGATATCCAATATATCCTCAATCCAAAGCGTGAGAAGGAAGTAATAACCAATTTCATGTTCCAGGTCTTAAAAGACGACGTTTCGATAGTAGATGACAGTGAAGAGACTAAAGATGCGCAGGTATTTATGGCAGTCAGAAAAGCATTTGCTCGCGATGATTTGGCATTCCTGCGTTATCACTTGTTCAGGCAGTTCTTCGGCAAACTGACAGAGCACAATCTCGATACTACAATTAAAAATTTTCCTGAGGGCTACAAAGAGATTATGAAACAGCTTGATTATCCCGGGAAGGATAGGGTCTATTCATACGTAAAGAGGCGTACTGCAGCTTTTTTTATTCTTGAGGATGTATTGCTTTCCCACAAAGAAAATCTCAACGAGCTTCAGGAAAAGCCTGAGGAGCTTGAAAAAGCTGTTCTTGAGGCATGCGACAAGCGGTATAAAGGGATTTCAACCCGTGTCAGGACTGCTGTTATCCGCTCGGTTATTTTCATTCTTCTTACCAAACTCGCTTTTGCTTTTGTTGTTGAGGGGACATACGAGAAGATTGTTTACGGACACATTATCTGGACATCAATCATTATCAATACAACAGTGCCGCCTCTTCTTATGATTATAGTCAGCTTTTTTATTAGAACACCAAACGTTGAAAATTCCAAATTAGTTCATAAATATATTCAAGAGCTTCTTTTCAGCGAAAATCCCCAACTTGGCGACAGGCTGACGATTGCCCTGAAGCAGGACACGACCAGTGTTTTCCATATTGTATTCAATGTACTTTGGTTTATCTCGTTTGGGCTTTCATTTGGCGCGATAATCTATGTTCTGACAAGACTCAGTTTCAATGTAATCAGCCAATTCATCTTCATATTCTTTCTCGCAATAGTTTCCTTCCTGGCCTACAGAATCAGTCTTCTCGCCAATGTTTATCGCGTTGGTGAAAAGCAGGGAATAGGTACGTTATTAGTAGACTTTTTCTTTATGCCGGTGATTAGGGTCGGGCGAAGGCTTACCCAAAGTATCTCCCAAGTTAATATATTCCTTTACTTTTTTGACTTCTTCATCGAGGCTCCGTTCAAACTCCTTTTCGCATTCTTTGACCAGTGGTTCTACTTCCTCCACCGCAAGACTGAGGAGTTGGGGTAAAGAAGGCTACGCGTATTAGTTATTGCAATTTATATTCTGCTTGTTATAATAGGAAAAACTGCTAGCTGAACTGCCCCAAATATATGAGAGAAAATAGAATCACAAAATCCGAGCAACTTCGAAAAGGAACATTTACCAGAACCGTGAGTGGGACACTACCGGAAGGCTTAGAACAGCTAAGTGTACGTATTCCCGTAGGAGAGATAATAATTTACGGTTCAGAGAGCCTGCATCGACCCACCCTTACGGCAACTCTTTCTGTACCTGCAAATTCCCGTGAGGAGGGACGGGAAAAACTCAATTGGAAAAAAGGAAAGTTATTGGTTAAGCGCCCAGAACCCAATACGCTTGAGATAGACGGCAGTAAAGAAAAAGGATTAGACGGACTAACCGAGTATAATCATCGCGGTCTGGATTTTATGTCATGGGGAGGTGCGGATTCTATAAGTCTTACCTTGGGTAAAAAAGATTTATTAGAACTCAATGGAGAACCGTTTGAACTTGAAGAGGGCGAAGAACGCACATTGGAGGCTCCATACATAAGCCGTAGAGTAGAAATTGGGATTCCAACGGATACTGAATTGCATACAGATATACGTATGGGCAAGGGTCTTGTTGAGTTGTCAGGTCTTAAAGGAGATAGTTCTGTAGAAACCTCGACCGCAGTTGTGGATATCATTGATCATGATGGAGATGTGAACATAGACACTTACGGAAGCCCAATTACAATTATTGATTTTAAAGGCAATCTTGTCGTTGCAGGAAGTTTTGTAGGATACGACTTTCCAAGTGTAGATATAGATGGATTTGATGGAACTGCAAATATCCGTTTATCATGGTCGGGAGAGGGCAGTGTTCTTTTAAGAGAAGGAACTGTACTGGGTTCAGGCTCAAATATAAGCCCAACACCCGAAACTGTTCCTCATGGCGCACCACTTAGAAAGCCATCAAATAGAAAGCATAGACGGGATACTTTCAAGCAGTCAAGACCAATTGTGATTAAAAGAGAGCCCAAAGGGGGGCTTACTTCTTCAGCCATCTATGCTCGTTAATTCGCTAGGCTATTCCCCGGATTGAGTTTTAATTTAGTATCATATATCCCCACAAACCTGTAGCTACGTATTATAATAAATTATAATGTATTATAATACCTCGAGGCTGATAATAGTAATTTTGAGTTTATGATAAGATATTATAATGGTTTCTGAAATTGCCGGTTGGATTGGAACGGGTTTGGTTTTGACAGCTTATATACTTGTATCCGCCAAAAAACTCCCCCCCATTCACCTACATATCAGCTTATGAATTTGCTCGGGGCAATTGGTATCGGAGTTAACGTTTTTACACAAAAAGCATATCCCTCACTTGCGCTCCAAATAGTCTGGGGCGCAATCGCAATTTATGGTTTATACAAATCTTCTAAGAATTAATTTCTTCCTAGGCCCCCATACATGCAGTACAGTTGAATATATTTGAAAGAAGCACACAGCCTTTATCTAACTCCATAAATCAAAATTCTTCCTTGACATGTGTATATATTAGATGTATATTATTACTATGCAAAGAACACAGATGTATTTGGACGAAAGCTTAAGACGTGACCTCATATCTCTTGCCAAAAGGGAGAAAAAATCCATGGCAGAGCTTGCCCGGGATATCCTCAAAGAAGGGGTAAAAAAGAAAAAAAATGTTGATACATCAGGTATGGCGGTTATGTTGAGTCTCCTTGAAATAAAAGCCAAGGGTGGTCCAAGAGATCTTGCAAAAAATCTCGATCACTATCTTTACGGTGGTCCTAAGAAAAAATGAGCTCAAAATTGACAATTTTTGTAGATTCAGATGCATTTGTAGCTTTTGTAAAAGAAAAAGACAATACCCACCAAAAAGCCAAAAATCTTTTACTGCAACTTAGATCTAGGCCAGTTACTTTTATAACCACAAATTATGTTTTTTTGGAAAGTGTCACAGTCATAAGTCAAAAGATAGATCATGAGACGGCGGTTACCTACATTGACAAAATGACTTCTTCAAAAAGCCCATACGCCTTGCATAGGATAAGTGAAGAGATAGAAGAGCAGGCTATTGAAATCTTCAAAAAACAAACTTCAAAAAACACCAGCTTTGTTGACTGTACCAACATGGCTTTTATGAAGCACAACAATGTTAATGTTATTTTCAGCTTTGATGAGATTTATAGAAAAAACGGGTTTAAGCTTTTGGAAGATGTTTAAATAGCTAATCAGTGGTTCTACTTCCTCCACCGCAAGACTGAGGAGTTGGGGTAGAATAATTTGTAAATTATTGCCCCTGTATGTTGGTCAATTCCCTCAGGAATAGATTGTAGTCGAATTGATTGACGTTACCATCATCGGTTAAATCTGCACTTTGTTTTTTAGCCGAATTGGTACAGTTCGCAGCGGGCGCAAAATCACTGAAACAGTCAACTATTATAGTGTAGTCAAGTATATCTAATTTATTATCACTGTTACTATCTCCTGCAATCAATGTCGCCTGGGGAAGCTGATTTGCACCTCCCCTTGTAAGGGTTTGTATTCCGGGAACTAAAGTTTTTAAGAATTGATCCGATTTTACCTTTACGCTATAGACCCCTGTTGCTAGCACTCCAGCGTCAATAGAGCCTGTAAAGTTACCTGCTGTGGAATTAAAGTTTACTGTTCCATTTTTTGTTAAGACCTGTTGGTTTTGCGAATTGAACACTTCAACAACAACATTTCTTTGTGGACGGAGTGGAGTGGGATTTCCCCCGCCATTGGGATTGGCGCTATCTCCGCCTCTGCCAAGGCCATGGAGAAGAAGGTTAAGGGAGATACCGGTATTCCCGGGGACTGGAGTAGAGGTAGGAGTTATAGTGTGAGTTGGTATTGGAGGTCTTGTTGGGGTAGGGGTAGGCGTTGGGGTGGGAGTTGAGGTGGGTATGCGGGTAGGGGACGGAGAAGGAGTGCCTCCTCCCGGGCAAGCGGCTGTTGGATTAAATTGTGAAGCGTAAGTGCCCACAGAGTTTCCGCCTGTATTGTTGCTCATTGTATTGCCACATATTTTCCCTTGCGGACTACGCGAAAACTTGATCCCGCCTTTTTGGTTGTCTCGGATGGTATTACCATAAATATCATTATTTATTCCGTCACTTGCCGTATCGCCGCCAAGGCGTATACCGGCTCCCAAATTTCCATAGGTAGTATTGTCACGGAAAACATTGCCATTTCCCCGTGAATCAAACCCGCCTGATTCGGGATCTTTTTGGCCAGTGCAGGTATTGCGCTCAATAATATTGGCGGTTGATGCCTCTTTGATGTCAACACACTCATTGCCCTGAGTGTCAAATGTATTGTCGTGTATCAGGTTGTCCCTTGAGACATCCGGATCACTCGTTGGCGCACCGTTGGTGCCCCACTGCTCAGGTGCAGTGCCGATATATATTCCTTCACCATTTTTGCCGCCGTTACTGAATTTAAAATCCTTCACGCCGCAAGTAGTTATATTGTTATTCGCAATCTCATTACCCGCTGCGAAATAACGCAAGCGGATACATTCTCCACCTGCGTTTTTGATAGCCATATTGGTAATTTTTAATCCTGTGACGCCGTTTCTTGCTACCTTACTCATAACATAAATGAGTTTGTCGCGGTATCCTGTGATACTTCCTGAGGAGCCGTGCAGACCGTCAATTGTAAAACCGGACAGATTGTAGTAATCATGGTTGATCTCAAAAATGCGTGATGCACCGGCGCCCTTGACTATTGCTCCAGCCGGACCGGTTATGATTATTGGAGCGCTGCTCGATGCGTCGCGTTTGGTGATTGCGTCCTGAAGATAAGTGCCTGCCGCCAGATTGATGGTGGTTCCGGGTTGTACAACATCAAGTGCTTTTTGGATGGTTTTAAAAGGTGCACCTGTTGATGTTCCGCTATTTGTATCAGAGCCTGATGGGCTTACATATAAACCTCCACTGACCTGAGCGCGGCTTTTTAATTGGCTTCTTTGCTGGGAAATATAGATTGAAAGGGGGATAGCAAGGAAAAGCAGCGTAACTGCGCCTATTGTTAGAAGGCGTTTCGGGGGTGGAGGTGATTTATATGGGCGCTTCATTTATTAGGTATCTATCATACTTTAATACACTTAGGCTTTGTAAGCAATGGAAAATTTTGGGTAAAATTTTGACCAGTGGTTCTACTTCCTCCACAGCAAGACTGAGGAGTTGGGGTAGAAAAAAGTATCAAGAGTACCATAAGTACCACGAGTATCACGAGCTTTGTGTTAAGATATTATTATGGTTTCTGAAATTGCGGGTTGGATTGGGGCAGGTTTGGTGATAGCTGCTTATTTTCTAGTATCAACCAAAAAACTCCCCCCAATCACGTATTTATCAGCTGATGAATTTGTTCGGTGCGCTAGGCGTTGGAGTTAATGTTTTGACGCAAAAAGCATATCCATCTGTTGCTATACAGGTCGTTTGGGCAATGATTGCAATTTATGGTTTATACAAATCTTCAAGACGGTCTTAATCAGTAAGGGCGACATTATAATACATTATAATGTATTATAATACTCAAGATAAATATTACTAATCTGGATAAGTGAGCTTAATTAATTTCTTATTGCATTTTGGCCACAAAGTCGCTAGAATATTCTTGTTATGAAAAAGCAGGTCCTACACGTTATTACATGGAAAGAAGATAAGTTATTTGTTGCCAAATTTTTGGAACTTGAACTTGCAAGTCAGGGAAAGACCAAGCAGGAAGCTGTTAAAAATTTGAAGGAAGCACTCGATCTTTATCTCGAAGATGAAAAATCCGGCGGAATTAAATTTTCTCCAATTGATCAGGTTTCCACTCAAACAGTTTTTCTTAATTAATGTCCAAACTCTATTCAGGGGAAAAGATCATCAAAGGACTAACCCGCGCCGGTTTTTATATAGTTTCAACAAAAGGAAGTCATGTTAAGTTACGTGGAATGCGCTTCGGAAAGCTCCATACAGTAATTGTTCCCAAACATAAAGAAGTCGCAATGGGTACAATGCGAAGCATCCTAAAACAAGCAGCAATGGAGTATGAGGAATTGAAAAAGAATATTTAAGATAATCACCTTGACCAGTGGTCATACCTCCTCCACTGCAAGACTGAGGAGTTGGGGCAAGGTTTTAATAACATCTACTTTAGTACACATTATAATGTATTATAATACCTCGAGGCTGGGAGTTATCAGAAGTGGCGTTTTTTGGCAGACAAGTTTGAAGCAGGTGGTCCGGCAAGGGTATGTTCAAATGCTATTGGGTTGAGATTGGGTCTGGCTAGGAACTCTACCAAAATACCTTCACGAGTTATTTCACCAGAAGTAGGAACCGCTTCATCGTTGTCGCGTAATTTTTCTACGTCACCCTGTACTTGCTTACGGTCATCTAGAGGTAATCTGGCAACAGCGTGGGCTGTTCTTGGCTTACTTACGCCTCTGGCAATAAAGCCCTCAACAAGTTCCTGTGCTAAAGCTTTGCTTTTTTCTATATCCATGGTGGTTAGTTATATCATTTTTGGTTTTATAGATCAAATCAGTGTTTGATTTGCCTTGACAGACCAGAGCTTTAGCTGGTACTATGAAGTAGATATGTCAGATAAAACTTTTACAGACGCAAATTTTAAATCAGATGTTTTGGACAGTTCAACTCCTGTTGTTGTTGACTTCTGGGCTCCATGGTGCGGGCCTTGCAGGATCGTTTCCCCAACAATTGAAGAGCTTGCAAAAGATTATGAAGGAAGAGTACTGGTAGGCAAAATGAATGTTGATGATAATCCGGAGACTGCGGGACAATACGGAGTTATGAGTATCCCGACAATTATGATATTCAAAGGGGGTCAGCCTGCAAAATCTATAATAGGAGCCCAAGGAAAAGAATCCTACAAAAGAGCAATTGATGAAGCCGTCGCCTCCGCATAATTTTCAATTTTTAATTCTCAATTTTCATTGAATTTTCAATTCCCAAATGTTTAAAAATTGTTTAATTGTGATTTGATTGAAAATTTAAAATTGTAAATTGCAAATTGTTTTCTGCTAGAATAGAGAAATACTTATGGATAAAATTTATGATGTAATTATTGTGGGTAGTGGGCCTGCAGGGCTGACTGCTGCCATTTACACAACCCGCGCTAATTTAAAAACCCTCGTTCTCGCTGGTATCAAATGGGGTGGGCAATTGCAGTTAACTTCACTTGTTGAAAACTTTCCGGGATTTCCAGAGGGGATTCAGGGACCTGATCTCATGACCAATATGCGGCGTCAAGCCGAGCATCATGGCGCAGAAATTGTTGAGCAGGAATTTACAAGCGGTGATTTTTCAACACCCCTATTTAAAATAACTGCAGGCGAAAATGTTTATGAATCCAAAGTAGTAATTTTGGCATCAGGTGCCGATGCGCGCTGGCTTGGAGTACCCGGGGAGGAAGAAAAAATCGGACGCGGTATATCGTCATGTGCTACTTGTGATGCTGCTTTTTTCAGGGAGAAAAGTGTAATAGTTGTCGGGGGTGGAGACAGTGCCATGGAAGAAGCTCTTGTTCTGGCAAAAGTTTCAACCAAAGTAACTATTATGCACCGGGGAGACTCGTTCCGGGCAAGCCAAATTATGCAGGACCGGGTCAAGGAAAACCCCAAAATTGAAGTTATGTTCAACACGCAAATAACTGAAGTATCAGGCCAGATAAAAGTTGAAAAAGTAAAGTTTTTGAATAATAAAACAAATGAGAGCTCAGAAATGCCAATTGACGGGGTATTTGTGGCGATAGGACACATCCCCAACACCAAAGCTTTTGCAGGAATTGAACTTGATGAGCTCGGTTATATAAAGGTACAGAACCACTTTCATACCAATATCCCGGGTGTCTTTGTAGCAGGAGATGTGCATGACAGACAGTACCGCCAGGCAGTAACCGCCGCCGGATTCGGAAGTGCCGCTGCACTTGAGGCGGAAAAATGGCTCGCCGCTCAACCAAATAGCTAGATCTTCATTAATAGGCCCATCTTATAGTAGCTCCAGTTATATACTTTCCGAACGTGAATTATGCGATGAGCCCTTGACTTATAAGAAAATATTGTTATAATCTTAACCTCTATGAAATTAAGTGAAAGAAGAGGCGCATTTAAGCAAGAAGTTGTAGGTGCAATCAATAGATCGGAAGTACCCCAAACAGAAGCGGAAGTTGCCCTAAACATACATATTGAAAGACAAAAGACACAGGGAGAGAGTGCGAAAAAACCCAGTACTGCCAGAGTTTTCTGGACGCTTTATTGGGCACAAGATAAATTAGTTGATCCAGTCCGCCGAGTTGAGCACGCTAGATTAAAAACGGTATGGGCAAGAAAGCCCGGATCACAATCTGCCGGAGATAGACAGCCTATCAAAGTAAGATAAAAAAGGGATTTTAAATAACCCTTGACAGCCTCTAATCCCTGTGTTATTATAGCTTTTACGAACTGAAACGTTTGTTATGATATTTTTTGAACATATTCTTTTTTCAACCCCCAAGGGGTTCTGATCTGTTCTTCATAACCGCGTTTTCCGTGTTCGTTTAACATTTTATTTCTGGATTCGCGCCTGCTTTTGCGCAGGATTACCTGTTTTGGGCCTGTAGCATAGCTGGTTATTGCGCCTCATTTGCAATGAGGAGGTCAGGAGTTCGAATCTCCTCAGGTCCACCACTTGCGCGGGCGCAAGAAATTCGAAGCACGAATATCGAAATTCGAAAATTTAAATTTTGAAAATTAGAATTTGTTTCGGATTTCGGATTTTGAAATTCGGATTTTCGCCTGAAAGGCGCGACTCGTGGTTTGGTACAACCCTCTAGTAAGAGAGGGTTTTACGAAATCATGATGGGAGTTGTTTGTTTGGCTCTTTTACCCTCCTACGCGTAAAGCTACGGAAGGGCTAGCCCTCCAAAGCCTAAGGCGACGGAAGGGTTGAAAAGAATCATGCAGAGTTTGCAAGGTTAAGATAGGCATTTGCCAATCGAAGCTTTAGCGAAGTTTGGCTCTTTTACAAGTGAAGAGAATATCCTGTATGTACCGCCACACCGGCGGTCTATACGGGATTTAAAAACGTCTTAAAACCCATTAGATATGAAAATTATCTAACGGGTATAAAATTTATTATAATGCCAACAACGGATGCCTAGGAGATTTTGGCCGAGGAAGGACGCAGACGACAGCGATATTCGTCGGGGAAGTGTCATCAACTTTTGATCCGGCGGTTTCCGAATGGAGCAATCCATCCCGATGTAAATCGGGAGAACCACACATGAAGTCCTCACTCTTTCTGGTGATGATTTTTAACTCTAACTATAATTTCAAAGTACATTTATAGAAGATTTATTTAATCGTCCACGGAAAGAGTGGGGTATTAGTGTCTGGTTGGGAACGGCGTGAACTGAAACATCTTAGTAACGCCAGGAATATAAATCACAGAGATTCCGTAAGTAGCGGTGAGCGAAAGCGGAACAGCCTAAACCCAAATTTATTTGGGTGTTGCAGGGCAGACGATATTCGATGTATTTTAGATAGCAGAAAGATCCGGAATGATCTTCCAGAGAGAGTGAAAGACTCGTATGCGAAATTTAAAATACCGATAGTTTGTACCTAAGTACCATGAAGCACGATAAACTTTGTGGGAATCCGGGCCGACCACGGTCCAAGGCTAAATACCAAAATCTACCGATAGTGAACTAGTACCGTGAGGGAAAGGTGAAAAGCACCCCGGAAGGGGGATGAAATAGAACTGAAATTGTTGGCTAACAAGCAGAGAGAGGCTCGGATAGCACTTTGTTAATAAAACTTCTGCGAAAATCCGTCATAAATCTGTGTAATCAAAGCTTTGATTGCGCGGATGCCTAGCGGATTACCACAGATATTGTTAACAGTGTGCTGTCCAGGCTGATCTCGTGCCTATTGAAGAATGAGCCGGTGAGTTTTTGATTGCTGCGTTAGTTTAACCAATTTTCATTGGGAAGACATAGTGAAAGCAAGCCCTAACTGGGCAAATTAGTAGCAATCATAAAACCCGAAACTAGGTGAGCTTACCTTGAGCAGGTTGAGTCTCGAGTAAAATCGAGAGGAGGACCGCACCCGTATCCGTAGCAATGGGTTGGGATGACTTGAGGTAAGGGGCAATATGCCAAACGAACCTAGAGATAGCTGGTTCTCCCCGAAATATATTAAGGTATAGCGCTGTAAATTACATCAGGGGGTAGAGCACTGAATGGCTTTCTGCTGCGCAAGCGGTAGCAGCCAATCAAACTCCGAATACCTGATATTACTATTACAGTAGTCAGACTTGTCGGGCTAAGCTGATGAGTCGAAAGGGAAACAGCCCAGACTCCCAATTAAGGCCTCTAAATAGTAGCTAAGTTTTTAAGGAAGTCATGATCCAGAGACACCCAGGAGGTTGGCTTAGAAGCAGCCACCCTTTAAAGATAG
>DATLNW010000098.1:0-5397 GCA_035536575.1 Lysobacterales bacterium | reverse complement strand
TAGATTTTCAACGCCTTCAGGAATAACAGTCAGACTATTGTTGCTCAAATTAAGTGTTTCCAGATTCTTTAGATTTCCCAGATATGGAATACTGGTGAGGAGATTATTGTCCAGTCTTAGTGCCTGAAGATTTACCAAACTGCCAATTTCGGGTTTTACCAAGCTTATTTTATTATAGCTTAAGTTAAGTATCTTCAGCTTTTGCAATTGATATACGCCCGCAGCCAATTCTTTCAAAGAATTATCAGTCAGATCAAGATATTCAATACTTTTAATGCGTGATATTTCCGGAAGAGCGATACCCGGATTTGCCCGGAGGGTGAGGACATTTAGACTTGGTAACTCTTCGAGCGTTTTAGGAAGAGAAACATTTTTTACATTCAATGCGATTATCAATTGCTTAAGCTTTTGCAACTTCCCGATCTCAGGCGGCAGCTTTTCTATGTCCGCTTTACTGATATGTAAAATTTCAAGGTTTTGCAACTTCCCGATCTCAGGCGGCAGAACCGTTCCGGTTGTGTGGTGAAAATTCAAAGCCGTAAGAGTCGTTATATCACCTATCTCTGAGGGAATTTGGGAAGCTGTTTTGTTAAAGTATATGGTTTTCAGATTTACCAAAGAATTACTGAGTTTCGCCAGATCTGAAAGATCGCTCTCCTCCGGAATTCTCATTATGCATACATTCTCAGGCTCCTTTTTTGCTTCTTCAAGCAAATGCTCGCGGGGATTATTGTCACAAATCGTACTGCTTTGGGAATTTATTGAATTGTTTTTGCTATCAGATGTATCTCCATTTTTTTGGGTAAGGTATAAAAGCACTAGAGGTATTAAGAGTATAAGCAATAAAACTGCCAGTAGCAGAATAGTTTTTCTACTTATTTTCGTGCTGATTTCCTGTTGCGGAACTTCTGTAACTTGGGTGCTTTTCCGTGGCATAAATATATCTTATTTTAGAAAAACCCAAGTGTCAATAAGTACGCTTACTGCCTTGCAGACCTAACACGTGCATACGTTGATTTATGAATTGCATGCACAAGCCCTGCAGCTCCTGCGGCAATAAGGATAACTTTTTTATTGGGATGAGGTGGGGGTGTTATTCGCAGTGCTAGGTGTATCAATTATTTAAAGTATCGCTCCCTAAAGCTTTGCTTGTCAATGGAAATTATTTATCCAAGAGATTCGATAGTTGAATTTACGCGCAGTAAGACCTGATTCATATCCACAATTACATACTTCTCGGGGGTGGAGCAACTCTTTTATGGCGGCTGGGTATTGATGTGGGATCCCATTTTTCTTTATCAGGAAGATTTTTTGACTTAGAAATATCATAAATCATATCCCTGCATAACCTATCTGTTGCACTGAATAACGGATCTTTAAAAATATCCTCTACTTCCATGCCTCTAAATTGCTTGGCCCGAGCTAGCCTTACTTTTATTCTGCGTGCAGCTATCAGTTTCCGATGATATCTCGTGATAATTGTACTATGATCTCTTGCATCCAACATACCTCCGGGTGGCTTAATTCTGTTTTCTTCTACAGCGCTTTGTTCCAATAACGGATTATTTTCATTCCTATCAAATTTTGCGATAGACTTGGGTCCCGCTCTTGCCGCAATGTCATCCAATTCTTCAATTGTTTTAAACAGTTTTGTACGTGGAATAAGAAGAGTGCTTAGTGCTACATCCATTGCTATACTTCTCATGCTAGATGGAATATTTTTATACGCAGGGTTCTCTGCATATTGCGTCAATTCACCCTTGAGTGAGTCTTCAAAATTTGATCTTCTTCGTTCGGGGCCCTGCCCACCATTTCTAGCTTCTACCATAAGATTGTTATTATAGTTTAAATAAGCCTATAAAACAAATCGTTTAGCGCAAATAATGCATTATGGTACTGGAAACTTGTTACAAAATAACTTAACCTCTTTTGCAATTTGTAACAATTTTTTGTTTTTGTAAATTTTTTCCTTATATCCTTTCCAGATAACTCTTCTCTTATCTTTGTCTGCCGGAAAATCCCATCCGCTTATCTCCTGTATCGCACGATCCATAAAAATTGCAACTTTTTTCATGTCTTTTTCGCGCATTCCACGTGTTGTCAGAGCGGGAGTTCCAAGCCTGATGCCGGATGGATAAAATGGCGGATTTGTATCAAATGGAACTCCATTTTTGTTAAGAACCACACCGGCAACCTCAAGTGCCAGCGCAGCCGTCGCACCATTCACTTTTTTATTTCGCAAGTCAATCAAAATCAAATGATTGTCCGTTCCCCCACTTACCAGATCATATCCCAGTTTAGTCAAATTAGCTGCCAATGCTTTGGAATTATTAACAATCTGCGCCCCATATTTCTTAAATGAGGGCTTACTTGCCTCAAGAAGCGCTACGGCAATAGCAGCCGTCTGATTATCATGTGGCCCACCCTGAAGGCCAGGGATTATCGCTGTCTCAATTTTCTTGGGGAGATCGGGATCAGATTTCAGACCTTTATCAGTCACCATTATCATTGCCCCTCGAGGACCGCGCAGAGTCTTATGAGTGGTAGTTGTGATAACGTGCGCGTACTTGACCGGTGATTCGTGCTCTCCTGCGATAATAAGTCCTGTGATGTGTGAAATATCTGCCATCAGAACACATCCGACTTTGTCGGCAATCTGTCCAAATCTCTTAAAATCAATTTTCCTGGGATATGCTGTAAACCCACAAATAAGAAGCTGAGGCTTTTCTTTCATGGCTTGCTTTTCTATCGCGTCATAATCCAATTTTCCATCTTTCCCCAAATCATAATGCACGTGACTGAAAAGTCTTCCCGACAGTCCCAAAGCATGACCGTGGGTGATGTGTCCTCCATTGGCGAGGGACAGTCCCATCATTTTTTCGCCATTCTTGAGAACCGCGAAATAAACAGCAGAATTCGCAGGGCTTCCTGAGAGCGGCTGGACATTTACATATGGGACGCCGAAGAGTTTTTTGGCACGAGTTGTTGCGAGTGTCTCGACTTTATCAGCGACCTGATTTCCCTGATAATATCTCTTGCCCGGGAAACCCTCAGAATATTTATTGGTAAGTACCGTACCAAGCGCTTCTATGACAGCACTTGATGCATAATTCTCAGAAGGGATCATCTCAAGTACATCTTTTTGCCTTTGCTCTTCTTCTTTGACTAGCTTGTAAATCTGCGGATCTGTTTTTCTGAGGTTAATCACAAAATAAATATACAGTGAAGTTTGGCTTTTTGCAACAAGCAAATTTAAATTCTAAATAAAAAATTGACAAATATCAATTCATGTAATAAGATGTGTACAAAATTATGAGCCGAGAAGTTTATCAACGAGCCAAACAGATACTAAGAGAGGGAATCCAAGGCGATTTAGGAACGCCTCAAGAGAGAAAAAAAACAGCTAAATTTGCAGTAGCGACTTTAGCCTGCACTACCCCTTTCCTTTTATTTGTTTCTAGATCAGCGGGTATGGATATAAAAACTTTTGGCTTGGCAGCTGTTGGAACTACGATAGGAACTCTAGCCTTGGCTAGTGGTGGCGCGTATTCACAAGCCCGCAGAGAGATAAAAACAGAACAAAAAGTAAAATAAAAAAAGTAGACCTTCCGAAAGCTAACTTCTCCACCTTCGAGGTGGAATAGGTTTACGCCTCTACTTTTCGAGGGTCAAAAAAGTATACTTATATCCATCTTCTTCTCTTTTTTCCTCGGTTATAACTTTTGTGAATTCCGGATATTCAGGGAAGAATATATCAGCCCCATAATCCCCTTCAACAACTGTTAAATACAAGCGGTCGACCAAGCCTTTCTCAATCGCCTGCTTAAATACTTCCCCACCACCGAAAACAAAGATCTCATTTTTATTGTCATTCCCGCGTAGGCGGGAATCTATTTTCTGGATCCCCGATCGAGTCGGGGATGACAACTTTTCCTTTTTCTTTGCAATTTCCAATCCCTCCTCCAATGAACCAACAATCGCATCTGGTTGATACGACAGTTTTTTTAAACTTTCAGGATCGCGCGTGATTACAATATGAGTTCTGTTGGGTAATAGTCTCCCCAAAGATTCAAAAGTCTTTCTGCCCATCACAAGCGGGTGACCTGTTGTTATTTCCCGAAGTCTTTTCATATCTTCCGGGATTTTAAAAAGAAGGTCGTTGTTCTTACCAATTCCTCTTTTTTCATCTATTGCAACTATTATTGATATTCTCGTTTTTTTCATTTTATACGTATTGTATAATTAATTTCATTTCGTGTAGTGATGTATCAATACATCACTACAAGACACCACAGCCTCTGTTTACTTTAACCAGCCTTTAACGAACTTTGATCCACCTTTTGTTGACTTAGATTTCAAGAACTGTTCCTCTTCTTTTTTTGCTTTTTCATTAACTCTTTCTATCGCCAACTTTAATCCCCCATATCCCTCTTCAAGTACTTTCTTAATCCTTGAAACTGTTTGCGTACTGGTTTTAGCTTTATCAGCCACAGTTCTAATGTCGTGTCCTTCCAAAAGTAAGTTTGCAATATGCCACCTCCTCTTAAACATTCTCAGCTCAGATCGGGTATGAATATCTTTTATAAAAAGCTTTACTTCCTCAACGCTCTTTAGTGTTCCCAGAATTTCGTACAGAAAATGGATGTCTTTATAATACTCTTTGTCTTTAACTTCTTCTATTGGTTTTCCCATAAAATTTCCCCAAATTTAGGTTATCATACTTGTATCCATGTATCAATACATCACTACATAATAATCAGAGATATTTTTGGGCCTGAGTAATCATATCTTTAATATTCGGTAACAATTTCAATCTGTTTATCTTTCCAATTTCTACCCACTCAGGCTCTACATCTTCTCCGGATTTTAATTGCCCATTGAATTTTGTGCATACAAAAACCGTATGATAAAAGCGGACCACTTTCCCACCTTTTCTTTCTATATCTGCTGTATATTTTTTGATGAGTTCAGTAAGATCTTTTTCTGTTGTTTCAAGCCCCGTTTCTTCTTTCAACTCACGAACTGCAGCCTGTACCGGAGTCTCTCCTTCCTCAATTCTTCCGGCGGGAGTGTTATAAACACCGGTCAGATGAGAGGACTTCTCTCCCTCTCTAACCAGAAGCACTTTATTATTTTGTATTACAACGATACCAACCGTAGGAGTAGAATTCATCCTTTATTTGCTTTCTTTCCCTGAGCCTCATAAAATCCGCCGGCTACTGTCAGCTCGGCCTTAATCGGTGGATGCGGATCATAATCAACAAGCTCCGCGAGCTCAGGACGGAAACTATCCAAATCCTTGAACTTTCCAAGCTTTACGCTCGGAAAGGGTTTTGGTTTGCGCTTCAGCTGCTCTTTTACCTGATCAATGTGGTTTTCGTAGATGTGTACATCGCC
>DATLNW010000097.1:0-22279 GCA_035536575.1 Lysobacterales bacterium | reverse complement strand
ATGCGTATAGAAAATTCGACGATAAGCGTTAATAAAACTGAAAAGTGAATGTAATGAACGTAGTTTTTAGTGAAGAGGAAGAATTTTTAGCACGCACAGACCTGCCGACGCTTTTCGTTCTTTGTGCGCACAAAGAACTATAAAAATTACTTGCGTTTTCGTTTATTTGTAAGCATAGCTTTCTTTGCTTCAAGCCTTTTCTTGGTTTTGTGGGGGGTCCCCATTTTTTTACTCCCTACTCCTGTTACTCTTTTTGCCATAGATGCATTATACACTATTCTATTTCGCTTCGCGACATATTTGATACTAGTATCTTCGTTTAATCTTAACTAAATATAAATATCATTATTCTATGCTGCTTTATCTCTATTTGCGTCCATGCCTAGTCTTAGATTTTCTACAATTTGATCGAATTCACTTCGCTCGACAGAGCTATGAATTATTCTTCTAAGGACAGGTAGCAATCGTTCTCGCTCTTCAGTTGAAATTTGAGCAATGATATTTTCGCATGCTGTGTAAGGATCTAAATCTTCTTTTTTCCCTGAGACTTGCGGAAATTCTTCTGTGAGAGTTTTATGTATCAAATTAACTGCAGTATAAGTTGCTATATCATGGTCCACAACGCTATCTTTACCGCTAAGTATTTTTTTCCGTCCCTCCTCAAAACGGTCCATGTCATAAGCTTTTGGCCCTTTATATCCTTGTTCCAGATAATAAGCCAGCTGTGAAGTGACTGTCGTTATTTCACCTAAAGGCATTTTGCCATCTAAAAATTCACTGAAACCAGCTTGGTGCACACCCTCATGGAAAATATGGCCTGAAAGCTCGATTATGATTTCCTCATCCGTTGCCCCCCTGTCCTTCATGATACCAATATGTTCATCTAGGGCATGTAAATTTAATTGTCCCCAATCATTCGTAACAGCACTGACTTTATCCACAAATTCCAAATTTAGATCGGTATATAATAGTTTCTCAGGGAGGCCAAATTTATCTGCAATACGCAGCTGTTCAATCAAGGCGTTGACTATTAAAAACTCATGTTTGAATACTTCTCCCTCTGCCCTTGAAGCAACAAATGCTTTAAGCTTATCTTTTTCCTCATCCGGGATATTTTCTACATAGATTGGATTGAGCCATACTCCAACAGTTTTATCACCAACTTTATAAGTTCTACCTCTTTTATTCACCACATTTTTTTGTTCTTCGGATCTAATTGTTGCTATCTCGCTAACTGATAAAGGGGTAGTTCTAGTTAAAATATTAATCTCGGTTTCTGCAGAGGCATGCTCAATTGATGAATGAGATTTTGTTTGCTGATCACCATTGGACTCCTGCATGTTAGAATTTTCTTGTCCTTTCTAGATTTTCTTTAACAAGAATTTTAACTATCTTACGGATCAGAGGAAACGGTAGCGGTTTGTCTAGTTGAAATTGAAGTGTCCCTCGTCCTTTAATATATGGTGCAATTTCTTTTTTGATAACTCCTTCTGCATGAAGAAGGGGATATATTGAAACGTGTTTTTTATAGCCTGCAAAATACACAACATATTTTCCATTTAATTTGAAAGTAGGAATACCATAACTAATTGTTTCTACAGTCTCTTCCGGGACCTCTTCTTTAATTGCTTTTCTAAGAGTTTGCAGTACTTCTCCAACCTCTTTTGGAAAAGAGTTTATATATTCATCAACAGTTGTAAATTGTTTCCTGGACATTCTAATATGCTGATTATATCAGAAGGGAGAATAAACTAAGCATGTACTCAATTTTAGTGTAGAATTGTTTTATGAGTTGGGAATTGTTAACAGCTATTAGCGTGATTACAACGTCGGTTTCTGTTATTTTGCAGCGGGTACTTTTGCATAATGATAAAAGTGATCCAATTGCCTATGCGATTGTATTTCAAGGACTAACTGCAATTTTTTTTGCAATCTTTGCTCTATTTGAAGGCTTTAAAATGCCTGACTTTACAAAATACTGGTTTCCCGTTACTGCTACATTTGTGTTATATGCTATTGGCAATGTCATTTATGCCAAAACACTTCAGAAAGTCGAGGCTTCTATATTTTCTACTCTTCTTGCGACGAGTACCATCTGGGTGGTGCTTATGAGTTATTTTCTTTTTGCAGAACGTCCTAATAGTGCACAGATACTCGGAGGACTCATTATTTTTGGAAGTGTGGGAATACTTATGGAACGATCGGGAAAGCTAAAACTTGATACGGGTATTATGATGGGGTTGTTTATGGGACTTATTTTTGGATTAGCTAAATCAGCATGGATCTATGTAGGAAAAGAAGCAGGTGTGGGAGTTTGGAATGCCTTAGCTTGTGCAGTACCAGCACTCCTTCTCTTGCTTACCAATCATCGTTCTGTATCCAAAATGAAACCTCTTCTGACTGGAAGAGTATTTACTAAAATGTTACTGCTTTGTATTCTTTTTGCAGTCTGCAACCTTGCATCTTTGGCTGCTTATCAAGTCGGAAAAGTCAGTGTTATTACTCCTTTAATGCAAACAAATGTGATAATCACAGTGATACTTGCGATAATCATTCTTGGGGAAAGAAAGCGGCTATGGCAAAAGGTTATGGCTGCAGTAGTGTGCTTTATAGGAGTACTTTTAATTATTGTCTAGTCCAGATTTTTATTCTTCCCGGGGAGAACCAATGCTCCTGACTTGTCGCGGTGCGGACCTATCTATTAAGGAGGTTAAATATTGAGGCTAAAAGTATAGGGCTCCACCTGATGGACGAAGTTAGAGCTTATTTTGCCAGTATAAATTCTTCGTCTTCCGCGGGCTCCTGCCAATATTTTAAATAACTATCGAACATTTCCCCACTTATTTCAAAAGAGTCAACAGGCGGAATCTTACTTCGGGTAACAACCCTTTCTCTCATTTTCTCAACAGGACATGCGACATAATAAAGAATTGGCGCGGCTCCTACTTCTGATATTCTCTTCTTTATATAGTCCCTTTGTGATTTGACCCAAAAACCTTCATCTATTATCACGTCTTTACCGGCTTTCAGAATTTTGAAAGCAATATCCGTTGCCAGCTTAGTTATATTTTTGTCATATTTTTCAAAATTCTTATCTGAGGTTATTTTATTACCGTAAATTTTTATTACCCATTCGTCTTTAGTTATACGTATTGCTCCGGTTTCCTGTTCCAGTTTTCTGGCAAAAGTAGTTTTACCTGCACCGATAAATCCGCTGATAACATAAGCGATAGGTTGTTTTTTATTCATTAAAATATTGTAGCAAATCGAAGTCCATTATTTAATGTTATTAAGCTTTCTATCCTTCTACTTCAACCTGAAAGCCGCCATATGCCATGCGCTTCATGTCAAAAGGCATCTGCATATCTTTGTTTCCTTCCATCTGTTTGTTCATCTCTTCCATCACCTTAGCATTGACCTCATCTCGATGTTCTTTGGATTTAAAAACTATAAAAGAAAACCAAACTGTCTCATCATTTGTTGCTCCAGACATTTCAGTAAATGCACGCGCTTTTTCACCACCCATTTCCTGTGGAACAAGGTCATCGCCACGACATTCATAGTATTCAAGCGCGCCATGCTTCATCCACATATCCCGGCCGCCTTCTGCCATTTTCTTGTATTCCTCAGTTTTGTCTTTTGGTACTACAAGCACAAATCCGTCTACATATTTTGCCATAATTTATTCACCCCCTTCCTTTCCTAACTATTTTCAATAGTATTATGCTATTTACAAAAATCAATTGCAATACACATTTTGAATCCTGAATTGGGTCAACAATTTTGACATAGTTTTTTGAGGCTAAAAAGTTATGCTCCGCGACTAGGATTCGAACCCCTGCCTGCCGGCAGGCAGGTAGGACCTTGAATAATTTTAAGAAACTCTGCTCCGCGACTAGGATTCGAACCTAGGACCTTGAAGTTAACAGCTTCCTGCTCTACCGCTGAGCTATCGCGGAGCAGAGTTTCCTTCTATCTCTTTAATTATTTCTTTTCCGTAACCATTTTTAAAATATTTTTCAAGTTTTCTCGCTTCTTTTCGATCTTCTGTAATTTCTACGTGAACTAGTTTAAAGGGTTTATAAAATTTAGTCTTTTTTACCCAACCACTATTATGCGCCGTAAATCTTTGTTCAACATTCTCGGATAACCCAACATAATGCCTATTAAACTTTAAGCTTTTGAGTACGTAAACGTACATATTTTAGCTTCCTGCTCCCTGCCTGCCGGCAGGCAGGTACCGCTGCCTTGAGCCCTCGCGTAAAAATTTACGGTATTTGGTATTTTACCACGAAGTGTTGTATAAATCTATACATAAAATATAATATACAAAGGAAATGTTTATTATGAAAGATTTACTTATTTTGTTAGTCTCCCTTTGTTTTTCTGAATTTGTACATAATATGGTCGAAATCTGGGGAATGCGGCAGAAGGTCAGCTGGCTTGAGCTAAGTTTAAAAGGTAAAAAACACGGCCGCTGGCCGGTCAACATTGATACAAAGTTCAAAACCGTAATATTTCATCTGATAATACTTGTTGTAACAGGCGGAATAATGTTTCTGGTTTTGAGTTTAGTAAACTTTTCCGGGCAAACACTTATTCTTTTGGGAATAATTTTTTTAATTTTAAACTATATTTTTACCACTTGGAAAGTCGACAGCTTTCATACGGAGATAGGAAAGTTGATTATCAGCGCAACATTCAAGAAGAAAAAATTAAACAATTAAGCAGCTTGATGGGGTGTTTTTGGTTTTAGTTCGAAAACAGTTAGGCTCCCGCCACTTTCATGACGTTTAATTAAAGGAGTAATAGTAATTTGTGAACCAGGAGCGAACTCTTGACCCGGGGCTAAGGGAAATTCGCTAGGAGATTTTGTCCTTCTTTTCATGACCCGAACCGTATCTACCGTTCCTTCTTCAATCTGCGTTTGCTGAATATCAAGTACTCTAGCTTGAAATGCTCTTCCCCGCCTGAATGTAGACATATCCAATTCGTTTCCCATAAATGGATTTTATAACAAGTGGATCAGCAATTCAATAACTAAATCTATCTCGGTTGGAAGCTGGTGAATTCCTGGGTACAGGCGTTCCCCGCACAAGCAACACAGGAATGGGTATTGTTTTCTTCGATCTGCACGCGGTGAATATAGTCATTTACCCACCAGTTAAAAGCTTCGGCTTCCGTGCGCATGGTAATTATATTTTCGGTGAACCGGTAAGGGAAATTGTGAGAATCTTTTCCTGAGTGCATATGTCCCTCGGCAATTTCTGCACTGATTTGAGGAGCTCGCGCGGCTGCGAGCGAACAGATCCTTGCATCTGTCTGAAAAGGCGCCAAGCCTTTTCCTATCCGGTAATTATTTGACATTGAAAATAATACATCAGCGTTTAATCCACCACTTGAAGTGTTGGATCCTGTTTGCGTAACTATAACTGTTGGAGTAGTTGTTACTGTAGGTGTTGGGGTGGGAATTTGGGTAGGTGAGGCAGAAACAGTCGCTTCTTCATCTATTGATTCTTCAATCTCAACACTCTCAGCCTCATATGCAATTAACATATTAGTTAAAGCAGTAGCCTGAGTTTCAAACCTGATACTCAGTGGCTTGACGGGCAGTTTTTCTTCATTAACTGTAATAAGAGGTTGGATAAATGTAAGCCCTGCATGCTCCAGGGGTTGTGGGATATTTAACTGCACCTCGGCATGGGCCAGAGAAGTGCCGAAAACAAGGGTCGCGAGGAGCAGTAGGTGTATGGCGAATTTTTTAAATCTATCCATAACAAGTCATAAGTATACCATTTTTCGGAGGCTTTTAGCAAACCCGGCGGCTCTGATATACTTTAAATATGCCAAAACAAAAAATAGTAATAATTATAGCTATTTTGGTAGTAGTAGCTATTTTTTTGATTTTCCAGAAAAATCAAGTTTCTAAAGCTCGCCCGTTTTTAACCCAGGCCACTGAGGGAAAAATCATTTCAGGAAAGTTTGATGAAAGTAAATTTAAATCAGATACAGAATGGGAGAAAATCTTAACTGAAAAGCAATATCATATTTTGCGCGAAGCCGGTACTGAGATTCCATTTACAGGTAAGTTGGACAGCGAAAAGCGTAAAGGTACTTATTATAGTATCGGGTGTGATATACCGATTTTCAGATCAGAGCAAAAGTATGATAGCGGAACGGGTTGGCCATCTTTCTGGGACCCGATAAGTCCTGACGCTTTAGTTCTGCGGCTTGAGCAGGGCTTTGGGGAGGCGCGGATTGAAGTTTTGGACAAGTGCGGGGGACACCTAGGGCATGTTTTTGATGACGGACCTCCACCGACTGGAAAGAGGTATTGCATGAATTCAGAAGCCCTCAAATTCGTCCCGGACAAAGAGTAATAGTCACAGTTTTACCTCCCAGGGAAATTTTACCCATTTATCGGTTTGGTGCAAATAATAGTCGGGTTTTATAATCGCTGTTTGTGGTTTGTAAAAAAGAACAGCGCTTTTTACTTTGTATTTATCAGTCACATATTTCATCGTTTCTCCTGTGTCGACAATATCGTCAACAATCAAAGGAGAAGGAAGCTCGGAGTTTGCCAACTTCAGGACTTTCAGTAATTGCTTTTCCCGCTCAGCATATGACTCTATGCTGATCGTTTCAATAATAGGAATATCAAGATACTCACTCAGCAGCCCGCCCAAAAACATCCCCCCTCTTGTCACAACAATTAAAGATTTGGGCTTGGCCGGGGCAATTAATTCGGCCAGTTTTTTTGAATCAGCAAAAAACTGATCCCAAGTGTAAATTAACTCGTTCATATGCCTATGTTGATATTAGCATATTTTTTTAGATGAAATGCTACACTTAAATAAATGAAAAATAATATCCGTTCAATGATCTGGCGCTACTATGCTTATAGCTTCTTTAGCACCATGATCTTTTTCTCAGCTGTTCTAATTCCCTTTTTTACCAAGTGGGGAGGACTTAACCTGTTCCAGGTTCAACTTTTGCAGTCATGGTTCGCGCTCTGGCTTTTCGCGCTGGACGTACCATCTGGTGTTATCGCTGATAGGATTGGTCGGAAATACACCGTTTCTTTGGGATGTTTGATTTTTGCGGCAGCACTATTATTATATGGATCTACCCCAAGTTTCTCGATATTTTTAATAAGCGAATTTCTCGCGGCTTTGGGTTTGTCATTAATTTCAGGAGCTGATGAGGCGATCCTTTATGAAGTATTGAAAGAGAATGGGCTCGAGCAGGAAAGCAAGAAATATTTTGGGCGGGCAAATTCATTTAAAATGGCCGGAATTCTTGTGGGTGCTCTTAGTGGATCTTTAATTGCTGGTCACTTTGAGCTGAACGTTCCAACTTTGCTATCTGCAATTCCACTTTTAATTGCAGGAATAATTGCCTGGACTTTTACTGAGCCCAAAGTGCATAGCAAAAAATTGGAGAAGATAGACGTAATTAAAAACCTTAAAAACGGATATGTTTATTTACTCAGACACAAAACGCTAAGACTACTTGCGCTGGATATGATAGTGGTCTGGATAGCAGGGTATTTTGTTATCTGGCTTTATCAGCCTATGCTTGAGAATGCAGGGGTTGCCATTGTCTATTTTGGATTGTTTCAAGCACTATTTGTCTTGGCCCAAATTATTGTTTCCCACAACTTTTCCTTTTTGGAAAAGGTATTTGGTTCTGCCAAAAGTTATTTAAGATTTAGCGCGATCGTGACAGGTTTGGCATTTATTCTAGTTGCTGTCATTCCAAATGTTTTGACAATTCTTATTTTTGTACTTTTTGCAGGCGGTTTTGGACTCAGCAGGCGGGTTCTGATGTCCTCATATATGAATAAATTTATTCCATCAGAACAAAGAGCAACAGTTTTGTCATCTGTTTCCACTTTCGGAAGACTTTCAATTGCTTTGGTTAATCCAATTGTCGGCCTGATCGCAACTCAATCAATACAATTTGCGGCTTTGTTTATTGGCCTGCTTCCTCTGGCCCTTTTTTTCTTCTCACCAATTGAGCAGGAGATGTTTGAGTAAACCCGGGGAATTATCATTTCGTGGTAATATTTTCGTCTTTGAGGCTATTTAATCCTACCATAATTATGGCGACTGAAAGAATCAATAAAACTCCAAATTCAACGTAAGCTAGAGTATCAGCATTATTTGTGCCCGTTGTTGATGCGCCGAGTGAGGCGAGATTAATCAAAAGCCGTGTCAGAACGGCAGTCAAAACAGCACCAAATAATAGTCCATTGGCAACCAGTTTTGATTTTTTGATAATTCCAATTCCTAGGATTGCAAAGAGGGAGCCTACCACAATCCCGAAAAATATTGCTGTTCTTGTGTATCCTGCATTTTCATTTGCATAAGCTTTGAACGCCTCATCGTCTTTTTTGCTTTGTTCTTCTTGTTTCTCAAATGCCTTTTGGCACTCAGATGAGGCTTGGTCTTCAGGTGTTTTATAGCAGCTTTCCGTTACTATGCTATGAGAAACGGAGGAGGCGGCATACGACGGGCTGACCGGCTGGGGGTAAAAGGCGGCGACACCGAACCCGGTTGTGATCGAGAGTATAATACCAAGGAAAATTATATAAAGCCTATTGATCCACTTCATCTCTATCTCAGTTAAACAAAGCAGGAAGAATTTGTCAAATAACGTTTACCGAAGAGATATGAGTAGAAAACGTTAGTACATGTAATAACGCGTAAATACATGTCGGTACAGATTATAATGTTGAAATTTTGAGAGTTTGCAATTGGTAGAGAGCAATTGGTAAACTCAAACAAATGGCAGAAATTGGCGAAACACCACCCGAAGTTCCTGAAGACCCAGTTGATGATCGTAGTGATGATGATGTTGTTGTACGAACCCCCAAAACCATATCTAGAAGGGCAGTGCTTGGAGGGTTATTGGGTTTGGGAGCACTTAGCACAAAAACAGGTAGAAGATTAGCAAGTGTTCCCCTAGAAAAACTGGGAATACTAGACACAAACACTGATAAAAACAGGGAACTTCCACCTCTTCCAGAATTTAAATCTCCAGATCCGGACCAGAGAGTACTAGTTGTTCCTTTACTGGACGGCGGAGAAAAAGAACCATTAACCCAAGCGCAAATAGGAAAGGCTTTAGAAAGTGTAACATCAAATTATGACCGTTTTTCCTTTGGAAACCTGCAGTATTCATTCAAAGTACTTCCATGGCAAACAGCTGATTTGCCATCAGATAGAGTTAATCTCGGAGATGTATTAAAAGTGGGCGATGAAGCTTTAAAGTCAGAAAATATAGAAAGACTGGAGGAATACCAAACAAGACTATATATATTACCTCCCGGTAAGGATGATAAGTGGGGCGGACGCGGATCTTATTCCCCTATAAACGGTTACAAAAGAGCTGTTTCACACGTTTATGATAATGACGATTTCACATTCAGTAAAGTAGCGATACATGAACTTGGACATACACTAGGCATTCCTCACGCTAATTCGATTGATAACGCAGATAAGAGTGTAGAATATGGTGGCTCAGATGATCCGATGGGGTCAACTGGCAATACACTTGGCTATGAATTAAATGCACCACAAAGAGTAGCAATGGGATGGGTGAGTAGAGATCAGGTACAATCGGTGGTCAATGACGGGGAATTTACTTTGTATCCACTCGATATAAGGTATTCTGAGCAAGAAGCCGTGTCTAAAGTTTTGCGTTTCAAAAAACCTAATACCAATGAGGTATACTATCTTAGTTTAAGAGCGCAGGCGTCAGGTAATTTCTCACTAGAGCTTCATAGATGGAATGAAAAACATGAGTCACCATCACTGGAAGTTAACGTTCCGGTTAAAAATAAAGATGTGGGCTGGATAGACAATGAGGAAGAATTTTATGATGAAGAGAACGGTATTAGAATAAAGCAATTGTCTCGTGTTTCTTTATATAGCCGTACTCCAGATGCGGGGACAGTCAGATTACAAGTCACTTTTGACAAGAAATAGACATTTATCAAGCGAAGTTCTATAAATCATACCGCAAACATTTTTTGTAGAGTCTGGGAGATTACGCGCTGTTTTTTGATGGTTAGTTTTCCCGAAATTTTTTGGATGATTGACGAATCAATTGTGAATAGTTTGTCGGGTCGGATATAGCTTGTAATAGGTAGGGTTCCGGAAGCAAAATCTTCCCTAATAAGCTTAACTGCCATTTTGCTGGAGTACGATTTGGATGTAATTTGACAAATAATAAGATTTTTGAATTCCGCTTTTGCGAGAACCAAAGCTGGGCGCAATTTCTGTCCTTTCAAATCAGAAAAGGGGAAAAGTGCCACGACAATGTCTCCTACTACAAATCTTTCCATGCTTCATCTTCCTCAGGTCTTAGCCAATCTTTGGCAAAAGCTGCCTCAGAAGCAAGAGTCCAAGGATCAATGTTTTTGCCCCTTTTTTTCTTTTTGGCGGGGACTATCCGAATCTCTCCTTTTTTCACTTTCAATTCAACGTCTTTCCCCAGCCCACTCTCTTCAAGAAGAACCTTTGGGATACGTACGCCCTTGGAATTACCGATTGAAACAATACTAGTTATCATAGTAATTACATTGTATCTACATATTTTACAGATGTCAATCCCTTTCCTTCCTCTTTTCTTACACATTTTTTATAGCTTTTTCACTTAGCCGATATAGTATGTCACTATGTCAAGAAATAGCATACTGGCGCTAATTATAGTATTACTTGTTATTTTCGCAGTTGTTTTATTCTCAAGAGGCAACACAAATACCCAAAGTGGTTTTGTCAGCCCTACTCCGGTTGAGCAGAGCACGACGGTTACGGAAGCCCCTGCAGTGGAAGTTTCTCCAACCACCGAAGTAACAGTCAGCCCAGCAGCGGTTTCCCCGACTGTTCCTGTAACAGTTCCCCCGGCACAATAACAAAAGTAATGTTGACATCTCCCGTTCTTTTTCTCTATGCTGGTTAGGTATTCATGAAGCGATTATTACCTTCCTTTCATTTTTCACGTAAAGTAATTACGCTAGTTAGCTTACTTATCGTTTTCGTTGTGAGCGCTGTTCTTGTCCTTGCTATTCAACATCAGCAAAACGCCCGTTCAAGAGCAGATCACGAACTGACCGGAACAGTGACTATTACGGGCATTGCAGTCAACAACAGCAGTGCCAAAATTTCTTTTCTTCCCGTTGCCAATGCGGTAGACTACCGCGCCTATGATGTGAATAATCCCGCTTTGATGAAATACGCGGGAAAACTATATCTGGAAAACGGCACAACCTCAGCCGGGCAGATTGAATGGAATTTATTGGGTGATGGACAAAACCACACAATAGTTGTTGAGGCTGTAGACGCGTTGGGTCCGGTACCGCGTGCTAATCAATATGACCTAAATAACCGTCCTCTTGTAAATCCAGTGCCAAATGACGCAATGCCGGGCGCAAATGCTGGCCCGACAACAGATGGAAATTTCTCAATTAACGGTCAGGGAGCATCAGGCAATAACCCTCATGTCATAGCGCGAAGTCCAAGATTTGTAGTGAGAGCAAATCCGGCATTGCGTGCTATACCATCAGGACAAGACGCTGGACAAGCTTTTTTTGATATGTTCCCAAACGATATGGCCCCAAGCATTCAGAGAGTTGGGGAGATTGATGCTGTCAATTCTGTAGTCACTTACAGGCTGGGTACCGCGCCCACTGACTGGACAATTTTATTCAGCGGAGTTGATACAGGTAATTCAATGCCTTTTATCGCGGATGATCATTTTATGGAAATGGTGTTTGACGGAGGTACACCTCTGCATACAGCTTTTGGGTACATGACTATGACGCCCAGGCCTCAACTGGATTTTTCCAATGGAAGGATTGCGCATCTGACAATGGAGGTTGACTCCCATTTTACAGACAACCGCTGGGTTGGCATAGAGTTGGCACCCGCAACAGATCCTTTTAGAAGTTTGAATCCGGCTCAGCCTGTTAATACCACCAATAGAGGGATTTTTGTAGAGATTCTTAATAACTGTGTTGTTGATTTCGCGGCTGGACTGGATAACAATGGTAACCCTGTCAGAACCCGTTTGATGGGGGGAAATTCCGCAATTCCGTGCAATAGACGTCAGAATGGCATCGGTCTTGATAACAGAACAAGGTTTGATTTATTTGTTTCGCAAAACCGTATCGCGCTTTTTGAAAACGGAGTGCTTCTTTCTCAAGGCGCAATTCCGCCGGGACTGCTCAATTTCCAGCTGGCACAGGCATACTTCAGTCATTACAATATAGAAAGTACTCTGGGGAGAGAAGTATTACAGCAGGCCGCGCCGTATATGGATTACTGGATCAATCAATTTCCCTACAGCGATGAGCGCCACTGGGATAATATGGGGTTTGAAGTGCTTCCGGGAGTTGTAGGGGATGACTGGAGTGTTTTGGGCTCACGTATACAGATGCCCCAAAGTGTTCCCTTACCAACTGTTGTTCCTTCAGTTCAGCCAACAGTAATTCCTTCACCCTCAGTAGTCCCAACAAGCCTGCCTACATTAATCCCAACAACTACCGGGCAGCCCTCGGTTTTTCCAACGCTTTTGCCAACAATCGTAACTCCAATACTCTCACCAACACCACTTGCCGGAACAGGTTTGCAAGGTAGATATGTGCTTCGGATAAACAAAGGGCAAAGTCCTATTTTAAATAGAATTGATCCGGTTATTGATTTTCGGCCGGGCCAGCATATACATAACGGAAGTTCACTTCCTGATAATACAATTAACGCGCGCTGGAACGGTTTTATCATGCCCCAAGAATCAGGGGAATATACATTCATTGTACGGTCCAATGGAATAACCCGCTTGCTAATTGACAATAAAATTATTACCTCGCCTGATAAGAAAACACCTAAAATTTTCGGGGATTTGCCCTATACTAAGAACATTAACCGCTTTCTTAAGAAGGGAATTAATGGAGAGCTCACGGGAAAAATAACTCTGACAGCGGGTAAAAAGCACTCCATTTTTCTTAACTACATAAAAATAGCAAAAGAAGGATCAATCACGCTTCTGTGGAAAACACCCTCAGGTTCCCAACAGGTAATTCCCCAGGCGCAATTGTATCCAAGGTGATGCTATACTATCTTCGTGGATTATTTACAGGCGGTTATTTTTTCAATCGTTGAGGGGTTTACTGAATTCCTTCCTATTTCGTCCACGGGGCATCTTGTTCTGACTGCAAAATTGCTCAACATTCCCCAGACAGAATTTGTTAAAAGTTTTGAGATTATTATTCAGCTTGGCGCTATTCTGGCAGTTGTTTTTCTCTATTGGAAAACGATTTGGACCAATAAAAAAGCCTGGAAACCGATCATTTTTGCATTTATTCCGACTGCAATTGTTGGTTTGGCGCTATATAAAGTAGTCAAAGATGTTTTATTGGGAAATGAGCTAGTAACTGTTTGGGCATTGTTAATCGGGGGGATAGTTTTGATTTTAGTTGAGAGATTCTTCGCTAACGCTCAGAATGACCCTTCGACGAGCTCAGGGCAGGCAGGGATTGGGAAGATTGAAGATATTTCTCCCAAAAATGCATTTATTATCGGTTTATTTCAGTCTATTTCTATAGTTCCTGGAGTCTCACGTGCTGCCGCGACAATAATCGGTGCGATGCTTCTTGGGACAAAGCGCAAGACAGCTGTTGAGTTTTCATTTCTCCTGGCAATCCCGACAATGGCAGCTGCAACGGGTTTGGACTTAATCAAAACAAACTTCTCATTCAGCACTTATGAATATTCCATTCTGGCAGTTGGATTTGTAGGCTCATTTATAGTCGCGATATTTGCTGTCAAATTCTTTATCAAATTCATCCAAAATCACACCTTTATTCCATTCGGCATATACAGAATCATCCTTTCCCTCCTTTTCTTCTGGTTTCTATTGAGATAGGTTATTATTTGATATAATAATTAAAATTTTTTACCTATTGCACGTATTGCAATATTTCTATACAATTTTTACTCGCTTAGGAGGCAGTAGATATGACCGTACCACGACACGAAAGAGGAGTACCACCTGAAGGCATTGGACCACAAACCCGTGTCTCAGTTTCTGGAATAAGACAATCAACAAAAAGGGAATTTCCTAGTACCAATGGAGAAACAACAGGAAAAAGAGTTAGACATGATACACATGGATCAGGCATAGAAAATTTTTTATTGGAGCATGAGATGTCTGAAAAACCTCCACTCCGCCCTGAGATACTTGATCAGGCGGATATAACAGTTGAAAAATTAGAAAAAAACTTATTTGGGTTCACTGATTCATTCGTAGCTGAAGAATACGTAAAGTTCCATAAAGGATACGATTTTGTTCAAGACATTGCCCAAACTCAGGGACATCGTGACCTGATGATAGAAGTCATGGAACAAGTATGCCGTGATGAGTATAGTATAGGTGATTATTCGACTACCTTTATGGCGTCTTCAGAGAATATAGATTATTTGGGAAGCATCCGGTTTGATGAGGCCCAAGAAGGAGCTACTTATCCTCTTGAAACACAGAAGCTTTGGAAGCTAAAAGGTAGACGGAGTTGGCCGCATGGTAAAAAGAAAGCGGGGGACCTCGGCCGCGTAGTGGTCCATAATAGGCAGCGTCCTGAGAATACAGCAGTAGTACTGAAAAGTCTTACTGACAACATGTTTGATTATGCACGGGAGAAAGGTATCGATCACATTTACTTCACAACCCAAACAGATCCTCCCAGGTTGTTGAAACGTATCAAAGAAATAGGATTGAAACCAAAGCGTGTTCGCGGTGTTGAATTGAACTACGACGACCCGGAAGCAAAAGAGCTTTTTGATACATTTGACGAATATTGGGTAAACCAAAAGCCGCAATTATTTGTTATTAAGGTTCCTAAAGAAAAACCCAGGAGAACTGGCACGGCAATTGATATATTCATCAGTAGACGAAACCAACAAGAACAAATAATAGTACCTGAAGAAAGAAAAGCCGCTTGATTACTTGTGGTACAATGTAGCTCGAAAGCTTCTTAAAAAATCTGCCCCACAAAGCTAATAAATATATGAGAACTGCAGAACAAGGGAGAAAAGTAGAGCCATCAGGACGCCTGTTTGGTGAAATTCCTCATTTAAATTTTTATGATTTGTCCCAACCTGCCGGGGTGAGAGATTTAACTATAGCTCTTAAAAAAGCAAGAGGTAGAAGATTGGTCTCTCCTGGTGCAATGTTTGCTGACAGGACTGAGAAGAAAGCTAAAAGAGAAGGAATTTATAGAGATAGATATGAAATCTTTTCCAGGGATTCGATTGCTCTTGGTCACCAAAAAGACCACTGGGACGACAAAGAGGAAGAGTTGGCACAGAAAATAGCAGAAGACGACGATCCTAAGAAATTTTTAGTTGTAGAGTATCCCTGGGAGCATTATGGTAGGTTTAATAAAATTCATCGACAACCAGAATTAGAAAGGGTACTGCAATCAAGAAATTTTCAGATAATCTCAGAAGCAGCTCAAGAGGCAAATAAAACTGAAACAACTGCGGTTATTGGCCAAGGTGTCGGATCGCCAGTGACCTTGAAATTTACTCTTGCGGGGGCAAGAAGTTTGATTATTGCAGATGGGGGAATTGTAACCCCTCATGATGGGAATAGGCAGTGGGGACCCCTTATTCGCTCAATAGGAGAAAACCATGCAATATATACTGCAAAACAAGCACTACAACTAAATCCTTTTTTAAATATCGATTGTATACCACAAAATGTGAGCATGAGAGATGTTCCAGGTACCTATCCGCTAGCGCGAATTGTTAACAATGCAGGTTTTATTTTTGATGAAATGGATAGTCTGTTGGATAAGGCTGACCTTCGTTTTTTGGCCAGAGAAGCCGGAAAGCCTGTAGGGCAAATTACAGATTTAGGAAAAGGGGTAGCAATTCAGTTTGATGATCCTAGGACCGGTAAATATCCATGCAACGGACGGTTGACGCCTGATGTGTATGAAGAATTGCAGAAAGCTAATTTAAAAGACTTTGATATTTTTATGTATTTTGCAGTAAATATATTCATGGGTGTTGATAATATAACGCCAGAGGTGGAAAGAGCTTTTAGAGAATCAAGAGAAAATGGTTTTTATCATATTCCCCAAAGCGGAATTGCAGCGAGCAAAGCAGGAGCGGCAGCGTTTGAGTTATATGAAGCATATCATGAAGCCAGAGAGATTCCAGCGGAAAAACTTATCGGGTATGATTGGGCGGCTTAGCTTGCTACTTGCATTTTTTTAAAAACATGATAAGCTCATGTGGGCATGATTCTCGCAATTATTCTCCTTACTGCCCTTATCAATATCGCTCTTGGTGTTATAAGTTATAATAAAAATCCAAGGAGCGCTACTCATCGTTTGCTTACTCTTCTGACAATAATATTTGCACTTTGGACAATCTCGAATTATTTCTCTCTTAATTCCGCGACTATTGAAGATACTTTATTTTGGATCCGCGCTGTCATGTTCATCACAGCTCCTCTTGGTCCTGTTCTATATTTATTTATCAAAGCTTTCCCCAAGCCTGAATTAAAAATAAATAAAATAGTTTTAAATTTATTAATAATCACAACTTTTATTGTGCAGGCAATTGCATTTACTCCTTTATTATTTTCAAAAGTTACCATAACTGATCAGGTTACTCCTACACCTGGCCCCGGAATACTTTTGTTTGCTTTGTTATTTGTGGGAGTTCCGATTGCCGGGTTAGTAGAGTTGATCAGAAAATACAGGAAGTCTTTGGGTTTGGAAAAGCTACAAATAAAATATTTGATTGTGGGGATTACTGAAACATTTGCTCTTCTGATCCTTACCAATTTTATCGCTGTTGTTGTTTTTAATTATTCAGGTTTTGTGATTTTCGGGCCTATTTTTTCTCTTATTCTTGTTGGATTTATTACCTATTCTGTTATCCGTCATAGGCTTTTGGAAGTAAAAGTGATTGTGGCGCGTTCTGTTGTATATGCGCTTCTTATCCTTTTGATAGCAGTTCTGTACACTGCGGGAGTATTTCTTATCAGTAAGTATTTATTTAAGCTTAATATTGATGTTCAGGTCGTTGAAATTTATGTACTCCTGGCTATTTTTGTCGCTTTTACATTTGTACCTTTAAGAAATTATATTGAGCGCGTAACAAGCACAATATTTTTTAAGGGTAAATACAGTCAGAACTCCTTGGTTTATAAACTTACCACCATAATTGCATCAACAATAAGTCTTGAACAACTTACAAAAAAAACACTTCAGAAGTTGTTATCAACACTTCGCATATCACATGGTGCATATATTATTTACACCAAACGTAAATTTGCAATATTTCCTGAGGGACACGGAGTGTATGGTAACGAAAGAAAAGCGATAGATGCGCTTTACCCCCTGAAGCGGATGGTTATTTTTGATGAGGAAAAAAATAAAAAAATTAAAGCACTAATGAGAACTCTTGATGTCGCAATTGTGATGCCCCTTTTTGAAAGGGGGGAAAAGGTAGGTACTTTATTTCTGGGTGAAAAAAAATCAGGACAAATTTATTCCCAGCAAGATATAGCATTGCTTGAGATATTTGGGCCTGCAATTTCAGTTGCCATCCAAAATGCAAATTCATATGAAGCAATCAGAAAGTTTAACATAACTTTAAAAAATGAGGTTCAAATAGCAACTAAGGATCTGCAAAAAGCAAATGAAAAGCTCAAGCAATTAGGCCGGCAAAAAGATGACTTCATAGCAATTGCAAGCCATGAGTTAAAAACTCCTGTTACAAGTATAAAGTTATATACTCAACTTCTTCACAGGAAATTTAAGATGGCAAATGACGAAAAATCAACTGAAGCAATTGCAAAAATGGAGGGCCAAATAAATAAACTGACTGATTTGATAAATGATCTTTTGGATGTTTCAAAAATTGAAGAGGGAAAATTACGGCTTAATCTCGGAGAATTTGATTTAAATGGTCTGGTTGATGAAATTATTGAAGAGATGCAACTTACCACCAAACAGCGGATTGAAAAAGAGCTTGGAAGTACTGAGTTGGTTTACGGCGATCGCGATCGTTTGGGACAAGTTCTTATCAACATCATGTCAAACGCAATTAAATATTCTCCGAGCGCTAACAAAATGATAATTAGAACATCAAAAGATAAAAAAAATATAACAGTAAGCGTTGAGGATTTTGGAATGGGACTAACACCCAAGGAGCAGGCAAAAGTATTTGAGCGATTTAATCGTGCAGGACAGGAAGGACCTGGAGGACTACCCGGATTGGGCCTGGGACTTTATATCTCAAGTGAGATAATAAAACGCCACAAAGGAAAGATTTGGGTTGAAAGCACAAAGGGTAAAGGCAGTAAATTCTACTTCCTCTTACCGATTGAACAGCGACTTAAAAAACAACATTAGATTTTTTTTATTATACTTTATTGTAAAACCTAACGAGTTATATTTAACCACTTGACTTACGTATCACATACTAGTATACTAGTATGATGAAGATAAAGACTAATCGTAATTATAAAACTGAAAATGACAATAAAGAATTACTGGAGTTAATTGATACATTGATTAAGTTTGATACGAGACGGCAGATGTATGACTTTTTGCATGGGATCTTAACTCCCAAAGAACTTTTGGAGATTCCCAAGAGACTTGCAATTGTTAAGATGCTCAAAAAAGGAGTTGGGCATCAGCAGATTGCAGATAAATTACATGTGGGGGTCGCGACAGTGACACGCGGATCACGGGAAATTCAGAAAGGAAGATTTGCACATATTTAGCTACAAATCGATGCGAATATAATGTTATACGAATTAATACGAATAATATGAGAAATAAAAGTTTAAATAAATACTGTTCGAGCTTGTCGAGAACTGTTATTAGAAAAACTTCTCGATTCACTTCGTTCGCTCGAAGAATAAATTGGTGGAATAGCCTAATTCTTTTGGGAGGCTGATTTCCGCGTTTAAATTCCTTTAAACAGGCTAATGAACCTCTCAGATTTGAGAGGTTTTTATTATGAAAAATAGACAAGCAATTGGAGTTTTGGGAGGAATGAGTCCTCTCGCATCACGCAATATGTATGATAGACTGATTCAGCTATCAATGCAGTATTTTGGTGCAATAAAAAATGATGACTTTCCGGAAATAATTTTGCATTCTATTCCAGTTCCTGATTTTATCTCAAATAGTAAGGATAAATACAGAGCATTCGACATGTTAAAAGATAGGGTGAAGGATTTGAACAAGTTAAACATTTCCTGTCTTTCAATTGCGTGCAATACGGCACATGTTTTATTGGAAGATTTACAAATAATTTCAAAAGCTCCCTTTATGTCAATGATTGATGAAGTCGTGAAAACGGTAGTAAGTAATAAAATAAAAAAGATTGGAATACTTGGCTCTCCATTAATTATCAGATCTAGGCTTTATCAGAGTAGACTTGAAAAATTTAACATCGACAGTATCGTACCCAATAATACTCAACAGCAGGTTTTGGATAGAATAATTAGAAATGTCATTAGTGGTGATATAACAAAGAAAGATTCCAAATTACTATCTAGTATAGCCGATGAGTTGGTTAGTAGGGGAGCAAGGGGTATTATATTGGGCTGCACAGAATTACCGATTATTTTTCCTTTACAATATAAAATTACAGTGTATAATTCAGTAGAGATTCTTTCTATGGCATTATTGCGTAGATACTATGAATCCAATAAAATAAATACAGTATGAAAAAGAAAGTTTATTCAGGAATTAGAGCAACTGGGAGATTGCATCTTGGCAATTATATGGGGGCTGTTAAAGGCATGCTTGAGTTGCAGGACAGATTCGATTGCATTTTTGCAGTTGTGGATCTTGCTGCGATCACAACCCCTTATGATCCAAAAACGCTCAAGAAATCTGTCAGGGACATAATTATTGATTATCTGGCAGCAGGACTTGATCCTAAAAAATGTCTTCTTGAAGTTCAATCAAAAGTTCCTGAGCATATGGAGCTCGCATATTATCTATCAACTATTTATCCCGTGTCACGACTTGAAGATCTACCAACATACAAAGATAAAAAAGCTCAGCATCCAAAGTACGTAAACATGGGGCTTTTGTATTATCCGATTGAAATGGCAGCTGACATTATGCTTTATAAAGCAGAATTGGTTCCTGTCGGCATAGATCAGGAACCGCATATTGAAGTGACCCGCGAGATTGCGCGGAAGTTTAACAGCATGTTTGGAGAAACTTTTCCAGAACCGCATCGATTCGCAACATCCGGTCAATACGTTCCGTCTCTGACAGGGAGTGGGAAGATGAGTAAATCAGTTGAGGGGAGTTATATAACGCTTTCTGATAGTCTGGAGGATATAAAAAATCACATCGCAAAGGCACCAACAGATAGCGGTACTCTTGGCGGAAATATTCCGCAGGAGGGAGGGGTAGCAAATCTATTTACTCTTCTTAAGCTTTTTTCTCCCAAGGAGACATTTGTCGAATTTGTAATTGCCTATCGGGAAGGGAAAATCCGATATTCTGAGATGAAAGAAGTCTTGGCTGATGCAATTTATAAAGAGTTGAAGCCTCTTCAGGAAAAGAGAAAAGAATTTGAAGAAAATCCAAAAATCGTTGATGATATGCTCGAAGAGCATACGGAAAAGTGTAGAGTAAGGGCACAGGAAACAATAAAAGAAGTAAAAGAAAAAATGGGCCTAGTTTGATAATTCTCTAACAGTGGCATCTGCAAAAAGCTTCATAGTGTCATAGATTTTCATATTGTCATGATGTGGAATCAAGAGTTGCAAATCAGTACAAGCCAGAATTACAGTACTAACATTTTTGTCTCCAAAACTATCAATTATTTTTAACAATTCCTTTCGGTCATTATTATCATGTCTATTTATCACTAGGTTATTAATCATCTTTCCAATTTTTGCCTGCTGAAGATCATCAGGTGTAACCTGTTTTATCCCAACTACACTTAAAAGGCTCTCGTACAGTTTTCTTTTTATCGTAGTGGTTGTTGCCAGAATTCCTACTTCAGAAATTTTCTTCTCTTTTAGAAATTTTGCTGTTTCTTCAAGTATGCTTAGAACGGGTATATTTACTGCGGCCCTAATCTCCTCAATAAAAATGTGCAAAGAGTTACAGGGCATGACGATGAAATCAACACCGCCTTTCTGAAGTCTTATTGCTGCATCAATTAGGTAGGGAAGATATCTTTCCTCTCCAGTTGCTTCCGTTATTAATTCTTCTTCAATTTTATATTCCAATGGTACATTCCAAATAAGAATTGGTGGTCTTTGAATTTTGTTTTTATCAAAGGAGGAAAAAATCAGCTCCAAATAAAACTCTGATGTGGTCTCAGGACCCAGGCCACCAATAATTCCAACAGTTTTCATATTTTGATTATATCAGGTTCTATAGATTGTTTGGTAAATTCCGCATTTGATATAATTGCCGTATGGACACCAAATATGCAGGGAAGTCGGATGAGGCGGTTAGGAAGGCGACGGGGAAGTCGTGGGATGAGTGGTTTAAAATTTTGGATGAAGGTAAAGTTTCGGAGATGCCTCACAAAGAAATCGTTCTCTGGCTTTGGGATAAGGGTTTAGTTAAGTCCGGCTGGTGGGCCCAAAGTATTGTTGTTGGGTATGAACAGAAAATCGGAAGACGTGTTGCCGGACAGATTGCTGAGGGAAATTTCTCAACAGCAACAAGTGCGACCCTTGCGGGAACAATGGATAGCGTGCTCAAGCAATGGGAAAAGCTGGTTAAAGGTAAAACGGAGTTTGGCAAAGTTAAAATAGAGGGGGAGTCTAGGATTAGTGTTACCCCAAAATGGCGCTACTGGAAAGCGGATTTAGTAGATACGAGTAAAATTAATGTAGATATTAGTGAAAAAGGAAGTAGAAAAATTGGACTGTCAGTTACTCACTACAAACTCCCTGATAAGAAAGCGATAGATACATGGAAAGCATATTGGAAAGAGTTCTTGAAAAAAATTTAATTTTCTTTTTTATTTCATCAGAGATAAAAGTTTGGTGGTAGTATTCCAACTGCGGATTGTCATTCTTTTGTAAATCGGCTTTCCAATAATTTTGGACATTCGGCTTTTGGTGAGTTGCGCAATTAAACGGCGATGATAGATAACTCCTGTACCCGGCCACACAGCATCGACTTCAGGATTGGGCTCAAAAGCTTTGTAGGCTTCATCAGCAGTTACATCTATTAAAAAGATAACGTCAGAGTAATACTTAG
>DATLNW010000096.1:0-2312 GCA_035536575.1 Lysobacterales bacterium | reverse complement strand
AGGTAGAGTCATTTGTCGTGATGAACAAAACAGTAAAAGCAGGTTATGTATTCCTGACAACAAGACATGGAACAGTCAAAAAAAGTAAGCTTTCTGAGTTTGAAAACATCAGACGAAACGGAATGATCGCAATTAAGCTTGATAAAGGAGACGAGCTTGTCTGGAGCAACATCAGTAGCGGATCCAGTGAGGTTCTGATTGTCACCAAGCAGGGAAAGGCAATTAAGTTCTCAGAAGCAGCGGTAAGACCCATGGGGCGTGCTACAACTGGAGTACGCGGAATAAGAATTGACTCCAGTGATCAGGTTATCGGAATGGATGTTATCACAAAAGGCGATGATGCAAATCTTTTAGTTATTATGGAAAACGGCCTTGGTAAAAAATCGCCTGTCAAGCAATTCCCACTTCAGGGGAGAGGCGGACAAGGTGTAAAAGTAGCCAAAGTTACCCCCAAAACAGGACAAGTAGTGATTGCACAAGTCATACCGCCGGGTTGTGAGGAAGTGATAATTACCTCAAGAAAGGGACAAATTGTCAAACTCCTGACAGAATCAGTACCCAAACTCTCACGTGACACACAAGGCGTTATCCTGATGCGCTTTTCAGATGCCAACGACAAAGTAGCATCAGCAACGTGTATTGAGAAGAGTACATGATTAACAAAAATCACTTTCTTGAATTATCTGCAGCATTTTGGGTCAATTTATCTGCCGGATATTTCTTCCTCGCTATCTCTTTTGACGTTTCAGCAAACGAAAAACTTAATTTTTTCCTATATTTCATAAGCTGTTTCGTTTTGGCGTACGCTTGCCGGAACCAAATTAAGAAATGAATTTCGCTCTTGATAAAAGAATATAATCATGTATACTAATAGTGAATATGTTTAACGTTACATCTGCGCAAATAGCAACAGGACTGGCCATAATCGGATTCGCATTATTATTGCTGGTTCTCAATAGACAATCTTCCCGCCAAAATAGAAAAAAATAACATCTTGCTATAATAATTGAATGCGGATCTGGGATTTGTCTCCATCAATTCTTTGCAGAAAACACCTTCTCGGAGAACACCTTGAGCTTCATTGCATCTGGACCGTTATTTCTCAGAACAAGAAAGGATATTCCAGGCACCCTGAAACTATGCGCTGGAGAGGAAAACTAAAGGTACTTTATACCAGACACGAGAAGCTGGTCAAAGAAATGAAAAGTAGGGGATACAAACACAAAAGTGAATTGGATAAAAAATTTGCAACAGGAAACTCTAAACAAACGACATTTGTGAACACTCCTGAGGAACAATTGTCGATTTTACGTGGTAAAGAATGCTTATGCAAGCTATAATATCTGCGGCCGAAGCCGATTTTTAACATGACCCCTGGGGGATTTCGATGATTACTGTTTCAAAACCCAAGCTCTTAAATAAAGTTGTCAATTGATTTCTTGCATTTTTTGATGCATCCTGAAGAATTCCGCCTTTGCATGCTGCATCTTTTATAACTTTTTCAGCCTCAGCTCTTGCCTCACTTTCAAGATTGCGGTCTCCCTTGGTCAGCAAACCCTGCTGTCTGTCATAGACTCTAGTCTGATCACTATCCAGTTTGGTCACCAATATTTCAGGAGCAGGCAAAGTTACTTTTAAAGTACCTTTCTCTATCTTTATATTTTCTTTTTCGATTTTGCTCATATCAAATCCTGCTATCACACTGCCATGAGCAATCAGAAGAATTCTGTCGCCGACTAGAAATTGACTGAATTTATTCCCGCTGGTTCCCACATCAATTATCTTTTCTATTGTGAACGAAGACGTTTCAAGTCTATTAAGAGAGCGGATTTGCTTGATGACTGTCTGAGAACTTAAGTCCACAACGTAGCTCGACTTAGGTTTGTTAATTCTCTGTACAACCAAAAATGCGACAACAAATATCAGCAAAAAGGCAATAACTTTAATTACATAACTGGCATTTTTCATAAATCTATTCCGATTATACAGTAATAAGGTATAATAATAAACGTGAGAATTGATGGGAAAGAAATTGCTGAGAAAATATTTGAAGAATTAAAAATTAAAGTAGGGGAGTTAAAGAAGAGAAACCTGCCTGCCGGCAGGCAGGGCGTCGTGCCTCATCTTGCAGTTATTTTGGTCGGGGAAAATCCTGCATCTGTTGCCTACGTTACATTGAAGCAAAAAAAGGGCGAGGCGATTGGGGCAAAAGTAAGTTTAATAAAGTATAAAACAACTGTTACGACAGAGGAACTGGCAGAAAAAGTAAAAGAGCTAAACGGAGATAAAAAAGTCCATGGAATTCTTATCCA
>DATLNW010000095.1:0-3993 GCA_035536575.1 Lysobacterales bacterium | reverse complement strand
TATCCGGTGACTTCTTAAGATTATTAAGAGTTATCTGGCTGTCTGAGTAGATTTTTACAGCCTTATGCTTCTCCTCAGCTGCCCACAGAAGTGCATGATAAATCGCAAATGCCTCAGCTGTATTATTGGTCTGCTTGCCGTGTACGAAATCTGCTTTTTCTGTTTTTCCGCTTACAAATGCCCAGGCGGCCTTTGCGCCATCATAGCCGTTGCGGGTACAAGCGCCATCAGTCCAGATGTGGACAGTGGGGCGGGTATCAAAAGTATCAAGGGTACCACGCGTATCACGGGGAAATAGAGATTTCTCAGGTTCGTTTACGACCTTGAATTTTTCATTATGATAAAGTTTATTACAATTTGGGCAGAAGTAGTAGGCGGTGTAGTAGTAGGATTTTTTCAGTTGCTCAGGAGTCCGGCGGGTTTGTTTGATAACTAAATTTCCGCCACAGTTTTTGCAGATTTGTACAATTTCAGCCATTCCCTCATTGTAGAACCAGGCCAAAAAATGTCAAGTGCTAGCTCAAACTTATATTTGTACGGAAAGAACGTTATTGAATGATGAGAACAGGCTTTGCAATCTTTTTTCGAAATATTGTGCTAAGTCTTTAAATATTGTCATAATTCACCTCCTTTCTTAATTGGGACAGGTTATAGGATCATTGCCGAACGTTAATGCACACGGAGGACCAATTTTGTTTCGTTTCAGAATGATCCCCTATAACCTATCTCTTGCTGCCTGCCCGATTTATCATTTGTAATAACACTATACGTGCTATGAATAAGAGATAAAGCAAAATATAGTAAAGGTTGAGTAAGGAAACGGATGAACTTATAACTCATAACTTATCACTTATAACGGTCAAAAAGTTATAAGTAATCGATTATCAGTTATCAGTTGGAATAATACCGCTTGTCAAATAATGCTTATTAATTTAATATACGATTATGGATTTGGGTTTTTCAGAAGGAGTTGTCAGGAATATATTCTACGTGTCATTAACTCTGTTGTCTGCATTTATAGTAAACGCGATAATAAAATCAATAATCAGAGTGCCAAAAGGGCTTGAAAACAGAAGACAGCGTACTTTTATTTCAATTATCCGCAATATCATCTCAGTTCTTGTTTATGCGATTGCTGTCTATATTATTTTTAGTTTACTTGAGATTAATATCGCCCCACTTCTGGCCAGTGCGGGGATAATCGGTCTTAGTATTGGTCTTGGAGCAAAGCCCTTGATTGAGGATTTGATCGGTGGAATGATGCTATTATCACAAGATTCGATAGCAATTGGGGACGAGGTGGAGATAGAGGGATCTGTCGGGAAAATTGAAAAAATAGGATTTAGAACTCTAAATATCAGGGCCAAAGATGGCAGTCTTCATATAATCCCAAACGGTATGGTAAAAAAAGTAATTAACCATTCCCGAAAAGGAGAAGTGAAAACACAAGCTCCACCAACTGCCAAAAAGTGATTTAGAAAGTTTATTATGCAGTATCTATCTGATTTGCATTTGCACAGTAAATATTCTCGTGCTGTATCGCCCCGGATGACACTTCCGCTGATGGCAGAATTTGCTCATCAAAAAGGGCTTGATATTCTCACAGCCTCCGACTGGACCCATACGTTGTGGTTTAAGGAGATTATCGGCTTGTTGGAAGAAGCAGGACAGGGCATTTATGCCCTGAAATCCGAAGCACGAAACCTGCCTGCCGGCAAGGCAGGTCCGAAATCCGAAACAAATTCCAATGACAAAAATCCGAATGCTCAAAAGAAAATATTATTTCTTCTCTCAACCGAGATCTCAAGTATTTATAAGCAGGGTGAGAAGTTGCGCAGAATTCATAATCTTGTTTTTGTTCCCGGTTTTGACATTGCAGAGAAGGTTAATAAAGAATTGTTGAAGCGGGGGTGCAACTTGTCATCTGATGGGAGACCAATTGTCGGTTTGACCTCAAAAGCATTGCTCGAGCTTATTTTGTCTATTGATGAGCGCAGTATGCTCATTCCATGTCATGTCTGGACTCCGCATTTTGGGGTATATGGGTCAAAGTCGGGATTTGACAGTCTAGACGAAGCGTTTGGTGCCTTGTCCAAGTACGTCTACGGGATAGAGACCGGAATATCAAGTGATCCTGAAATGAACTGGCGGATTAAAGAGCTTTCAAATCGTTCAATTCTTTCATTTTCAGACGCGCATAGTCCGGCCAATATGGCGCGTGAGGCAACGGCGTTTGAGCTTGAAGCACCCACATATGAAAATATCAGAAAAGCAATTATGAGACCAAGTAAAAGTACAACGGGTACCACAGGTATCACAAGTACCACGGGCAAAAAAGCTCCTGATACACGTGGTACACTTGATACTCGTGATACTCTTAATCGTATAGCGTATACTATTGAATTCTATCCTGAAGAGGGAAAGTATCATTTTTCAGGGCATCGCAATTGCAAGGTTTCATTCTCACCTGTTGAGTTAGTTGAAAAAGGAAAAATTTGTCCTGTGTGCCAGCGCGAACTTACAGAAGGGGTTGCTCCAAGAATTGAAATCTTGGCAGGAGCTGAGGCAGCAAAAGAATATAAAGAGAAGACAAGTGAGAGTGGTATAAAATGGTACACAGATAAAACCCGCAACCATCCACCATATGTAAAACTTGTAAGGCTTGAGCAGATAATTGCAGCAGGACTTGGGGTGACAACGGGTAGTCAGAAAGTGCCTGAAATGTATGCAAAGATGTGCAAAGAGTTGGGTTCTGAGATGGATATTCTTCTCAAAATAAATCTTGACCAAATTGAGAATTCATCCAATGAAAGGACTGCTCAGACTCTCAAAAAGGTAAGAGGTGGGGGTATTGGTATCAGCCCCGGATATGATGGGGAGTACGGGAAAGTTAAGATTTGGAGCGAGGAAGAGGAGGAAAGAGAGACAAAGGGAGCAGAGGCGCCTCAGTTAAAGCTGGATATTTGAATCAATTTTAAATCTTAATTGTAAATTTCAAATTCTATGCTATATTAGACATATGAAATTGATAGTAGGACTTGGCAACCCCGGGGAGAAGTATGAGAATACCAGGCACAATCTGGGATTTCAGACAATCGAGCATTTTCTCAAAGATGCGGAATCGGCAAAGGGAGCTGTGTGGTCGGCAAATTCCAAATTGAAAAGTGATATCGCAAACCTAACGGTGGGTTCGGTAAAAGTGATTCTTGCCAAGCCGCAAACTTTTATGAACAACTCGGGGATGGCAGTATCACTTCTTCTTAAGTACTACAAAGTAAAACCCGAGAATTTATGGGTGGTTTATGATGAGTTGGATTTGCCGGTTGGCTCTATGAAGATTCGCTTTGGGGGAGCTGCCGCCGGGCACCATGGAGTTGAGTCTGTTATGGAAAGTATCGGGACTGATAAGTTTTGGCGATTTCGTTTGGGGATTGGTGCCTCACACGATAAAGAGCATGTGATTAGTAAGCAAAATATTAAAAAGGCAAAAGAGTTTGTTTTGGGTGGTTTTGGAACAGGGGACAAGGGTAAAGTCCGCGAACTTATAAAACATGGCTCCAAGGCGCTTCAGCTGGGGCTTGATAAAGGGATTGAGGTCGCGATGAATAGGTATAACACACGATAGGTACCACGGGTACCACAAGTACCAAAAGTACCACGGGTTTTTTAATTTCTCTTCCCGTGATACACGTGATACCCTTGATACTCGTGATACTTTCAACATTATGCAATCGATTAAAACAGTACTCAAAAGATTTGACCCCGTAAAAGACAAATATGTTTCCCGCGAATTTCAGACCTTTGCTCTTAAGCTCGCAGAAGATCTTGATGATTACAAACATAGGGCGATTTATATGCGCCTGGCAAAGACTGTACACCGTTCTATCCTTGAGAAGGCGCTTAGCTTTGCAATTGATAGCAACGCCCGGAATAAGGGCGGACTATTTATGTGGAAGCTTAAGGAGCTCCGCGCCGGAATTAAGAAGCAAGAAG
>DATLNW010000094.1:0-3936 GCA_035536575.1 Lysobacterales bacterium | reverse complement strand
GATTTAAAGAAATGTTTGGTCTTGCATATAGAACAGATTTTGACCTCAAAAATCACGCAAAGCATTCAGGGGCTGATCTTGAATATTTTGACCAGGAAAACAATAAGAAATATATTCCTCATGTGGTTGAGCCAACGTTTGGCTTGTCAAGAGTGACAGGTGTTGTTATGGTAGATGCTTACCGTGAGGAAGAAGTAAACGGTAAGAAAAGAATATACATGAAATTTGCACCCAAAATAGCCCCTGTTAAAGTTGCGGTTTTCCCCCTTCTTGCAAATAAGCCGGAAATAGTTGATAAGACACGGGGTTTATACAAATCCTTAAAGCAAACCATTAACGGCGCTGTGGAATTTGATGACCGGGGGAATATCGGAAAACGTTATCTGGCACAGGACGAGATAGGAACACCCTGGTGTATAACTGTTGATTTCCAGACCCTTGAGGACGACACAGTGACTGTTAGACACAGGGACACAACTAAGCAGGAAAGATTGGCGATCAAAAATTTGGCTGCCTATTTTCAAAAGGGGCTTGCCTTATAGTAAAAATTTTGCTAGTATGCCAGCATGCCAAATCCTGAGAGAGCTATTTCAGTAATACCAATACATTGCGAGGGTAGACCGGCGAAAATTGGCGAAACACCACCCCTATTTGACAAACCCGTTGAGGTTCTGGTAGTAACATTTGAAAATGGAACCACAAAAGTAGGTTGCCCGTATATAACCCCAGATTCTAAATGCTCCGCGGGAAAAACACAGCCAAAAAAATCGGCTTTACCCTTTTGCTCATACTCATTTACTGAAACAAGTGATTCAACTTTACCAAAAAAAACGCGGGGTATTCCTAAAGGTTCAATTCTTGTTGATGGAAATAACATAAAGTCGCTAAGAGAAAGATTAGGGCTAACACAAGAAGAATTAGCTAACCAAGCTAATCTTGATAAATCGTTCTTATCAAGAATTGAAAGTGGAAGTAGAAAAAGTTTAAAAAAAGATAAAATTGAATCTCTAGCTACAAGTTTTGGTGTTTCCCCGGAAGATTTAAAACTAAAATCTTTATAAGATAATCCTATTTCACCAGAGTCTATTGTCTTTAATCTCTATTTCTGCAGAACATAAGAATAAAAGCCTCTTGCTTGACATGAATAAGAAGATTAAAGTAATATTGAAAATATGAAAATGTTTAAACAAAGAAAAGTGCAAATCGTAGCAGGTGTTGTTGCGGTTCTGCTTCTTATCACCGGATATCTTTTGTTTGCGGGAAAATCAAAGACGGAAGAAGAGCCGGTTGTTCAGGACCAGACAGTCCAAAGTATCTCGGCTGAGGAATTGGGACTAAAATTGACTGCAAAGCCTGATGGGAAAGCTGTAAAGTTTGAAATCACTAAGGTCGAGGGAATAAAATCCCTTGAATACGAACTTACTTATGAGGCTGATTCTACAGCTCAGGAACAGAGCGAGGGGGGGGAGCCAAGAGTTCAAAGAGGTATTACAGGGGACGCTGAAATCTCATCCGGTAAAAAAACATATGAGTCTGAATGGCTAGATCTTGGAAGTTGCTCCAGAAACGTCTGCAGATATGATAGCGGCGTAGAGTCTGTAAGTCTCACACTTAAGTTGAACAACGCAGAAGGGAAAATCTATCAAGCTGAAAAGAGCTTGGAACTGTAAGATCGATTTTAATTCAATTCCTCAAAAATCTAATTCAACTTTATCTCCCAAAATTGCTTCATCGTTAAATTGTTTCATTGTTGGAATATGTATAATTAATACCATCAGCAATAGAACAATGTAGCAACAGTAGCAATCGGTTTCTCTTTCTTACCATTTTCTTACAAATATCCCCTACATTTTGTAGGTCCACCTGATCATAACCACTACTGACTAGTACTTTCCCATTGACAAGCTACTGTCTTAAGATCAAAATGTATTAACAGTAGGTAAAAGTAGGAAATGGTAGGATTATGTTAATAGGACAGTATGAAAATAAGATTGGTGAAAAACATCAAGCGGCATTACCCAAAAAATTCAGGGAGATATTAGGTGACAAGCTGATTATTACTAAGGGATTTGAGAATTGTTTGATTTTGGTGTCACTGGAAAATTGGAAAACATTACTTGAGGGAACAGAAGGTAGACCTTTTACAAATAAAAACACACGGGAATTGCAAAGATTTCTTTTGGGAAACGCAACTGACATTGAATTGGATAGTAAGGGAAGGTTTGTGATACCCGAATATTTACGGGAATTTGCTGGAATTGAGGCTGATGTAATCTTTGCAGGAATTGAGAGGTTTGTTGAGGTATGGAATAAAAAAGGCTGGGAGGAACATCAGAAGGAATTGAGTGGAAAGATTGAATCAATCGCAGAAAGACTGTCCGGGGACAATGAATAACATAAGCAATTAGCTATTAACACAGAAAGGACAGAAATGAGCGATTATCATATAAGCGTATTATTAAAAGAAACAATTGAGAACCTAAACATTGAGCCTGGAAAGAAATATATTGATGCGACGTTGGGAGGAGGAGGACACAGTTTTGAGATTTTGAGACATGGGGGAAGAGTGTTGGGTTTGGACGTTGATCAGGATGCACTGGATTACGTTCAGAAAGAATTAAGAATTAAGAATCAAGAATTAAGGTTTGATGAGAAAAATTTAACGTTGGCAAAAGGAAATTTTAGGGATATTGACAAAATTGCAAGTAAGACTGGATTTGCAAAAGTTGCTGGAGCTGTTTTTGATCTTGGGGTCTCGAGCCATCAATTACAAATCGCAGAAAGAGGGTTTAGCTTCCAGAGGGAAGGACCTCTTGATATGCGGATGGATCGGGATCTGAGCGTCAAAGCGGGGGATCTTATAAATATATTAACCAGAGGAGAACTATATGAGTTATTTACTAAATTGGGTGAAGAATACAATGCTCACGCCATTTCTGAGCGTATTATCAGAGCCCGTCGAGTAAGTCCAATCCTAACAACTTCGGAGCTGGTGGAGGTTGTAGGAGATGGGAGGCATAATTTTAAAATAAACCCGGCGACAAAGGTATTTCAAGCATTAAGGATTGCCATAAATGACGAAATAAATAGCTTAAAAGCGGGTTTGTCCAGCATGTGGGGGTTAACAGAAAAGGGAGGAAGACTTACTGTTATTTCTTTTCATTCGCTGGAAGATAGGATAGTAAAAAACCAATTCAAGGACTGGGAAAAAGAAGGAACTGGCAAGATTATTACCAAAAAACCGATCATACCATCACTTGATGAGGTGAGTGTGAATAAAAGAAGTAGAAGTTCAAAGTTAAGAGTAATTGAAAAACTATGATCCTTCGATTTAACTCAGGGTCATGCTGAACATTGTTGAAGAATGAAAAGGCCAAAAAGACTAATTATTTTTATATTTCTTATTATATTTGCCTTGGCAGTGGTCAGGGTCAGTATAGAAAATAGCATATCAACAACCGGTATTGAGTTGATGGCATATCAGGAAAGAATCGAAGGATACAAAAAATCCAATGCCCAGCTGGAAGAAAGGTATCTGGAAAAATCATCATTGACAAAAATTTCCTCAGTTGCAAGGGAAAAAGGATTTGTTGAGTCCAAAACTCAGCTGTATCTATCTACCCCTTTGCCTTTGGCTCTCAAGCCATAAGGGGCATATCAAGGGCAAAGAGCTTTTGATACTTTTGATACCCTTGATACCTTTGGTACACTTAACATATGAGCTGGCGTTATAGATTTAGTTTATTTGTATTCATCACGCTTTTTTTCATGGTTACGGCCAGGCTTTTTTACTGGCAGGTAGTCAGAGCTTCTGAGCTCCAGTCTATCGGTCAAGCCCAATATGGAAGAAATGTATTATTGCCTGCAGAACGTGGCGAGATAAAAACAAGTGATAATTTTGCTGTGGTTGCCAATAAGTTATCCTATTTGGTTTTT
>DATLNW010000093.1:0-4229 GCA_035536575.1 Lysobacterales bacterium | reverse complement strand
AATAAAAAAGTTTCATAATACGTTGCGGGCTCAGTACAAATCCGTATTTGCTATTGACAGACCGTAAATTGATTTGTATAATTTATTTAATATGAGTAAATCACTAAATCTTTGCTACGTCATCCTTATGACCCCCTGAGGGCGGGATACGACGTTGTGATTTGATAACCCGCCATCGGCGGGTTTTTTTGTGGACTTAGAAGGGAGGTGAATGAATATGGCAATTGAATTTGGAGGAAATTCACGACAGTCTGAAGGCTTTAGGGCACGGGGAGCATCAAGTTTTGATACGCCTCCGGCTCAGCCGTCTTACACGTACAATAGCAGAAGTATACGGAAAATGCAGGCATTGGGATTGGCTGTTGAAGGAGACTTCAGCGATAACTCGATGCATATCGTACACAAGGGAGACAGTGATTTTCAAACAGTTGATGTAAAACCCATTACAATACAAAAGGGCCCAAGAGTTTATACTGTTTTTGAACCAAGACGTGTATAAATGAATTTATTATTTTATAAATAGCAGATGGACCTTAAGCACCCATCTGCTATTTGTTTTGCAAATTGACAGGCACAACTAAATTTGTTATCATTCAATTAATGACAAGGCAAATAATTATTATCGGGATTATTATTGCTCCTTAACCGGAGGGTCATAGCACGTGCTTGAGCCTCCCGGAACGGGAGTTTTTTTGTGGACACATACCTTGTCATTCCCATGAAAATGGGAATCTATATAAATAATGTTCTGGATTCCCGCCTACACGGGAATGACATATTGTAAGTTGACTTTATGGAAGTTTCAGTCAAAACAATAGATGCTGCCAGCAAGACACTTGAAAAGGTGGTGCGTAAAACGCCGCTTCAATTCAACAAACGTCTATCTGATTTGTACGGAGCAAAAATATATCTAAAACGTGAAGATCTCCAGGATGTCAGATCGTACAAGATAAGAGGCGCATATAACCTCATGAGCTCTCTAAGTACAGCCGAGAAAGCAAAAGGCGTTGTAACAGCCAGTGCCGGAAATCACGCACAGGGCGTGGCACTGAGTGCCCAACTTCTCAAGATAAAAGCTATTATTTTTATGCCAATTATTACTCCTCTTCAGAAAATTAATAAAGTAAAACACTTTGGAAAAGAATGGATAGACATAAAACTTGTTGGGCAGGTATATGATGAGGCCTCAGCTGCCGGATATAAATTTTGTGATGAAAATAAAATGGTATATGTCCACCCATTTAATGACCCGCGGACAATTAGTGGCCAGGGAACAGTTGGGAAAGAAATTCTTGAGAAATTGGAGACTGAGCTGGATTATGTTTTCTGTCCTATTGGTGGCGGCGGATTGATATCAGGTGTCGGAACTTATCTCAAAGCGAAAAATAGCAAAACACAAGTGATTGGAGTTGAGCCAAAAGGTGCTCCCGCAATGCTTGAAGCATTCAGGCAAAAAAAGGTAGTAACCCTTAAAGATATAGATACTTTTGTTGATGGTGCTGCAATCACAACTGTTGGGGAGCTAAGTTTTAAGATCGCCTCAAAAGTCACTGATAAAATCGTAATTAGTGATGAGGGAAAAGTTTGCGTGACCATGGTTGATCTTTATCAGCAGGAGGGGATAATCGCAGAGCCCGCCGGAGCATTGTCTATCTCTATTCTTGATGAATTTGCCAAAGAAATTAAAGGGGAAACAGTCGTGTGTGTTTTAAGCGGGGGGAATAATGATATCCTGCGCTATCCTGAGATCATGGAAAAAAGTCTGGTATATAGAGGATTAAAACATTATTTCCTGATAGAATTCGCCCAAAAGCCAGGCCAGCTGAAGGACTTTCTCAACCACGCGCTAGGCCCGCGCGATGATATCGTACTTTTTGAGTATATAAAAAGGAATTCTCGCGAAAAAGGACCGGCACTGATTGGAGTGGAGCTTACAAAAAAAGAAGATCTTACAGTTCTTCTTGACAGAATGGACAAACTGCAGTTACGCTATACAAAGATCACCAGTGACGACCCGCTTTATGGATTTATACTATGACGTTAATGTCATCCCCGACCCCGATCGGGGATCCAGACGCAATAGATTCCCGCCTTCGCGGTAATGACAGACATTTTATAAATTATGAAAGTTATTAAAACAGACACCGCTCCAAAAGTCGTAGGACCTTATTCTCAGGCTATTGTGGCTGGAGATATGATATTTTGCTCAGGACAAATTGGGCTTGACCCTGCAACTGGGGAAATGGCGGGGGATGATATTGAATCCCAAACAAATCAAGTTATCAAAAATCTTTCTGCAGTTCTTGAGGAAGCAGGCAGCTTTTTGAATAAAGTTGTTAAAACAACATGTTATCTAAAAAACATGGATGATTACACGAGATTTAATGAAATCTATGCCAAATTCTTTATCAGTAACCCGGCACGTGCAACTATCGAAGTGTCAAAGCTTCCCAAAGACGCGCTTGTTGAGATAGAAGCGATCGCCGCAATTTAATTTTTTTAATTCTCAATGATTAATAAAAAAAGACTTGTCAAAACATTTCTCGATTTGGTTACTATCGACAGTCCATCTGGAGAAGAAAAAAAAGTTTCGATATTTGTCTCTGGAATACTGAAAAAACTCGGCGGAGAAGTTGAATTTGACAGCTATGGAAATATTATTGCGAAATTTAAAGGTCGCGGGGAACCGATTATGCTCAACTCTCATCTGGACACGGTTGAGCCTGGACGCGGAATTAATCCACACGTTTTGGCTGACAAAATTACTTCAGATGGCACAACAATTTTAGGGGGCGATGCCAAAGCGGGAGTTGCAACTATTATCGAGGCACTTACGTCCTTAAAAGAAAAAGGTATGGAACACAAACCCATTGATGTGGTGTTTACAGTTGAGGAGGAGACCGGTCTGTTTGGAGCAATAAATCTCGACTATGACTTACTGGAGGCAAAGCATGGTGTTACTCTTGACGGGCATAGTTCGGTAAAAGACTTCACTATTTCAGCTCCCGGTTATATCCGGGTTGATGCGACTATTGTTGGCCGAAGTGCGCATTCAGGGTACGAGCCGGAAAAAGGTCTTTCCGCAATTAGAATTGCTTCTGAGATTATAACGCGTCTTCAGGAAGGAAGAATTGATCATGAAACAACGGCCAATATAGGAACGATTGAGGGAGGAAGTGTTCGCAATGCAGTCCCTGAGACTGTGCATCTGAAGGGTGAAATTAGAAGCAGGAACTTAAAGAAGCTTGAGAAACACAAAGAGCATTTTGAAAAAGTTTTTAGGGAAGTTATGGGTAAATACCCTGAATCCAAATTGGACTTAAACCTTTTTAAAGAGTTTGATCCATATGTTTTTGATGGGAGTCAGAAAATAATAAAGCTGGCAACAGAGGCCCTTAAAAAGATAGGACGGGAACCTACATTGGCTCCATCAGGCGGCGGAACTGATGTAAATATCTTCCACACAAAAGGAATTGAGGCGTTGTGTGTCGGGGCAGGATATTATGAAGCCCACACCACACGGGAATATGTAGTAATTTCCGAAATGCTAGAAGGAGCCAGCTTCTGCGAAGAGATAGTAAGTAATAAATAAGTGGGCCCAAGAGGAGTCGAACCTCTGTCCACCCCTGTCACGCTCCGCTCGCAGGCGAACTCGACCTTCGGTCTCCGTTCCTTTTCAATGTCAATGTGGATCTAAGTGGATTCGAACCACTGACCTCTTCAATGTCAATGAAGCGCTCTAACCAACTGAGCTATAGATCCTTTTACTTCCTCATTCTAACAAAATATGGCCTTGAAAACAATTGAAACTGTGATATGTTACTTTAGATTGACAACAGCGCCTCATCTTTTTATACTTATGTTATGACTCAGCCATTTCAAAAAGTAAGTGAAAGATTATCATTTAAGCGGATTGCTGTGAATAATTTAGTTGGAGGAATTTTCTGGGCCCTTGGGGCAACCATAGGAATTTCAATAATTCTGGGACTCCTGAGTTTTCTCACGAAAAATGTAAATCTTGTCCCGGTAGTCGGTGAGTTCGTTTCAAATGTCATAGACTTTATCCTCGCAAAAAATCCCAATCTCAACTAACAACTTCTATCTTTATAAACTAACCTGATTCAGCTATAATCCAAGGTATGGACAAGAATCAAATCAAAACGCATCAGCAAATTAGCCAGGAACAAGATCTGTACGTTATATCCGAGCTGGTTGGCTCAGGTCTTCCT
>DATLNW010000092.1:0-3599 GCA_035536575.1 Lysobacterales bacterium | reverse complement strand
ATATGGTATAGAGAGCCGGGAGAAAGCAGTTGGAAGGCTTCTTACATTTCTGAGAGAAATTGCCATTGCATATCCAGGAAAAACCCTTCTAGTTGTCTGCCATGGTAGGTTAATCAGCGGATTATTAATACATCTTGGAGTATATAAAAAAGACGAGCTTAACTGGAATTCGGTAAAGAACACTGGATATTTTGTTGCTGAATCTGACGGAATTGATTTTTTTGTAAAGGAATTACACGATATAGAAAAAATAAATCAGTATGATTAATCTTACCTTATCAGAGGCTCTCCAAAAACTCAAAAGCAAAAAGATCTCATCAGTTGAGCTAACGAAAAGCTATCTTGAACGGATTAAGAAGGTTGATAAGAAAATAAATGCGTTTGTTACCATAACAGGAGAGGAAGCACTACAAAACGCTGAAGATGCCGATGCCAGGCGTGCTGCCGGATCTGATCTTCCCCTTCTTGGCATTCCCCTATCAATTAAAGACAATTTTTCAACCAAAGGAATAAGAACTACAGCGTCCAGTAAGGTTCTTGAAAATTATATCCCGCCATTTGATGCAACAGTTGTCAGAAAATTAAAAGAAGCAGGCATGGTTCTTCTTGGCAAAACTAATTTGGATGCGTGGGCTCATGGATCATCAACTGAAACATCTGATTTTGGCCCAACAAGAAATCCATGGAACACAGATCATCTTCCAGGCGGTTCATCAGGAGGCGCTGCTGCAAGTGTAGCAGCAGATTTTGCAATTGCAGCGATTGGTTCTGAAACTGCCGGATCCATAAGACAACCCGCCAGTTGGTGCGGGGTGGTCGGGCTAAAACCAACTTATGGCAGAGTCAGCAGATATGGAGTCGTGGCGATGGGCTCCTCACTTGACAGCCCGGGGCCTATCACCAAGACCGTTGAAGACAGTGCGCTACTTTTGCAGATCCTTGCAGGGCAAGATCCGCTGGATGCAACAACTTCACCGAATGTCGTTCCTGATTACTTAAAAAGTTTAAATAAGGACATTAAGGGTCTCAAAATAGGTGTCCCTGATGAATACTTTGAAGGAGCAGATAGTGAGGTCAGGTCCAGAGTAGAAGATGCAATAAAAGTTTTGGAGAAGCTTGGGGCAGTTGCTAAAAGTGTTAAGCTTTTAAATCCCAAACATTCGATTGCTGTATATACTATCATTCAAAGAGCCGAAGTTTCATCAAATCTGGCGAGGTACGATGGAATAAGATACGGACGGGATAGGAGTTTCTTCGGAGAAGAAGCAAAAAGGAGAATATTGCTTGGCACATATGCGCTTTCATCAGGATACTATGATGCTTATTATAATAAAGCAATGCAAGTCCGCTCTGTATTGATCGCCGACTTTAAAAAAGCATTTGAACAGGTTGATGTAATCATCGGCCCTACATCTCCAACCACCGCTTTGCCGCTTGGTGCAACTGAGGGTCAGTCCATGTTTGGAGAAATTGCGGACATGCTTGTTGAGCCATCTTCACTGGCAGGCCTGTCGGGTATAAATGTACCCGTCGGATTTTCCAAAGCCGGACTTCCGATCGGAATGGACATTATCGGGCCTCAATTTGGGGAAGAAATAGTTTTGAATGCTGCTTACAAATTTGAGGAAGCGACAGATTTTCATACCAAAAAACCAGCATTATGAATAAATTAATACCAATCATCGGACTTGAGGTACATGTTGAGCTAAAAACGAAATCAAAGATGTTTTGTGGCTGCGAAGCAAACTATTTCGGAAAAGAACCAAACAACCATACTTGCCCCGTGTGCCTTGGATTGCCGGGCGCACTGCCTGTTCCCAATAAATTGGCCATCGAATGGTGCGTCAAAATTGCTTTGGCACTTAATTGCAAGATAAATGAGTTTTCCAAATTTGATAGAAAAAATTATTTCTATCCTGATCTTGCGAAGGGATATCAGATAAGCCAGTACGATCTGCCTTTCGGACATGGCGGATTTATTGATCTGGACAACCAGAAACGTATCGGGATAACACGCGTTCACATGGAAGAAGATACCGGAAAACTTATTCATCAGGACGGGACAAGTCTTATTGATTTTAATAGATCAGGACTTCCGCTGGTTGAGATAGTAACAGAACCGGATTTTAATGACGCGCTTGAGGTCAAAGAGTATTTGCAAAAACTTCAGCAGGTTGTCCGCTACCTTGAAGTATCTGATGCTGACATGGAGAAAGGCGAAATGCGCTTGGAGCCAAACATCTCTCTTTCAACCGATCCAAAAATCTTACCTCCCTATAAAGTTGAGGTAAAAAATATAAATTCATTTAAATTTGTTGAGAAGGCGATTAACTATGAAGTAAAACGCCATGATGAATTACTTCAAAAAGGTGAAACCCCGGCACAAGAAACTCGAGGCTGGGATGAGAATAGACAAAAAACCTTTTCCCAACGCGCAAAAGAAGATGCTCATGATTACCGATACTTCCCGGAACCGGATATTCCACCAATTTTGCACACTAAAGAGCAAATCAGCACTCTAAAATCTCAGATGCCAGAATTGCAGGCTGAAAAGATTGGGAGATTTGAGAAAGAATACGAACTTTCTTCATATGATGGCGAGATTTTAACCAGGGAAAAAAAACTGGCGGACTACTTTGAGGAAGCAGTGAAGGTTGGCCGGGAACATAACGTAAATGCCAAAAATATTGCCAACACAATCATCAATAAAAAAGTTGATATTGGTGAAGTGCTCCCAGCGTCATTGATAAAGGCAATAGCCTTGGCCAAGGAAAGTGTTCACGTGGGTGAAAAAGAATTGGAAAAGATAATTACTGAAGTAATCAAAGAGAATGATAAAGCAGTAGGTGAATACAAAAGCGGGAAGGAACCTGCATTGATGTTCCTCCTCGGACAGGTGATGAAAAAAATCGGCAAAAAAGTGGATACTAATTTGGTAAAAGAAAAAATCCTCAAAAATATTAAATAAAACTTTCCCCTTTACCCTTTACCCATTCCGCTTTATAATAGATATATGGCAGAATTCGTTCATCTTCACAATCACACCGAATACTCACTTCTTGACGGCCTCTCAAAAATAAAGCCAATGATTGAATACATAAAAGAACTGGGCATGAAGTCAATTGCCATAACTGATCATGGAAATATGTATGGAACTGTGAGATTTTATAAAACTTGTCTTGAGGAGGGAATAAAACCCATCATAGGATGTGAAATTTACGTCGCCAAAAGATCCTTACGTGATAAGGAGGCAGAGGATAAAGACTATAACCATCTTATTTTGCTCGCAGAAAACGAGACCGGCTACAAAAATCTGATGAAAATAGTTACGGTTGCCAATCTGGAGGGATTTTATTACAAGCCAAGAACTGATCTTGAACTTCTTGAGAAATACCATGAAGGGCTTATTTGTCTTAGTGCATGTGTAAACGGGTATGTTTCAGAGCCCATTATGAAAGGGAATGATGAAATGGCTGAGGAAAGAGCAATAAAGTTATCTAAAATTTTTGGGGTGAATAACTTTTATTTCGAGCTGCAAAAGCATCTCAATGTTCCGCCTCAAGAAAATGTAAACAAAAAGCTTTTGAAACTTTCAAAGA
>DATLNW010000091.1:0-12753 GCA_035536575.1 Lysobacterales bacterium | reverse complement strand
TTTTATAATCATTTTGTGAGGATTTTTTCATTGCCTCTTGAACTCTCGCGTGATAAGATTATTTTATGGATAATAGCGCCAAGCAGACAACCCATTCGGTGGATTCGGCAAGCTCACCACAAGCAAGCTCAGGGCAGGCAGATAGCAATTCACAATTAGCAGTTGACACACCAGAAATAAAAAACGATCAAGCAACTCAACCTGGTGCTCAAGCAATCAAGCCTGTTACCACTCCTGTTCCGAACCGTGGAGGAATTCCGGTAAATCCTGCGCCTTCCCAACCGGTTCTGAGTAATACACAGGCAGACACTCAGCAAGCCTCTCCTGTAGTCTCACCAAGAGGTAAGGAACAAGAGCCGGTTCCTGCCCCGCTTCCTGATGTTGCAAAAATGACAGAAGCTGAAATTGTAAATGAAGAAAAGGAAGTTGAAAAAGAGCTCGAGTCAATAATTGAGAAAAGTCCTGATAATGAAAAGCCGGATATACCAAAAGATGTTCAACAGGCAGGTGTTACTCATGCGGCGGAGGATACTCCTGTCCCAGCTACTGTGTCAGGAGCGGTAAGCTTGCCCATGTCCTACGATGAGGCTGAATTTACACATAAAAAAAACAAATGGAAGAGTTCGGTTTCATGGTTCGCGGCTCTTATCATGTATCACTGGAAAAAAATTAAGATCACAACATCAGTTGTCGAAAATAAGGAGGAGTAATTATGCAGTTTCCATCAATTGAAAATCCCACAGCATTATTTATTTCAGCACTTTTAGCAGTGGTTGTAATACTTTGTGTTGTCGGCTTTGGAATGCTCTTTTTCTATTTTTTCCTGATGTGGATCAGGCATCGCAAAAGGGAATCGGAGGCTCTTAATTCAACACTTCTTCAGGTAACAGTCCCAAGGGATAATGAAATAAAAGTTGACGCAGCAGAGCAGATGTTTTCATCACTTTATGCAATCCGAAAAACTTATGATAAGGATCGGCTGGCTTTTTTCAAATCCCAACCTCATTTAACATTTGAAATCGTTGGATTGCCGGGTGACATAAGATTTTATGTCAATGTACCCAATAATCTTCGTGATTTGGTAGAGAAGCAAATCAACGGGTCATATCCGGATGCTGAAATAATTCCTGTTACAGATCCTGCAGCCAAACAACGCGAGGGGACAGTACTGGGTACTGAATATAACATTTTTTCAAAAGAGGGGAAGGTTGCTTTTGTCACACTCAGGTTAAAGGGAGCAAACCACATGCCGATAAAAACGTATAAAGATTTGCCTGTAGATTCATTGTCATCAATCACATCAGTTCTGGCCAAAATGGGCGAGGGGGAGGGCGCTGCTCTTCAGATTATCATAAGTCCGGCTTCTTCCAAATGGAAAAAAGAGGGGAGAAGTTTTATCGGGCATACCAAGAAAAATGAGGCAAATCCTGAAAAAGCTTCTTATAAATCAGATGCCAGGGAGCTTGAGGCAATAGAAAGTAAGATCCAAAAACCGGGTTTTGACACAACCGTCAGAATAGTCGTTTCAGCCAAAACATACGAGGCGGCAAAGTCTCATGTTGATAACATAAAGGGAGCTTTCAGCCAGTTCACTCTTCACAACTCTTTTACCAAAAACAAAAATTATTTCAAAGGATGGTTCATGAATGATTTTATATACAGGTATTTTCCGATGTGGGGCCAGACCTCGATTATGTCAAGTGAAGAACTTGCGACAATTTATCATTTTCCAAATAAAAGTGTGTATACGACTCCGGGGATTCATTGGTTAACGGCCAAAAGAGCGCCCGCCCCGTCAAATCTATCAACAACAGGTCTTTTTATGGGGAAAAGTGTCTATAGAGGGATATCACGCCCAATCCATATTGAAAGAGAAGACCGGAGAAGACACACTTACATTATCGGAAAAACAGGTACAGGGAAAACGGAGTTTCTCAAGACTATGATCATGCAGGATATAAATAACGGTGAGGGACTCGCAGTTATTGATCCGCATGGGGACTTGATTGAAGATATTTTGCGTTTAATCCCCCCCAAAAGAGCCGAGGAGGTAATTCTTTTTGATCCCTCAGATACCGATAGGCCCATGGGTTTTAATATGCTTTCAGCAGATACTGAGCAGCAAAAGCATTTTATTGTAAATTCTATTATTGGTCTGATGTATAAGCTTTTTGACCCGAACAAGACGGGTATTATCGGACCCCGTTTTGAGCACGCAATCCGAAACGCCATGCTTACTGTAATGTATGAGAAGGGAAGTACTTTTATTGAGGTTGTGCGTGTTTTGACAGATCAGGCTTTTGTTCAGGAATTACTGCCCAAAGTTGAGGATCCGATTATAAGACGTTATTGGACTGATCAGATTGCACAAACCAGTGACTTTCATAAGTCTGAGGTTTTGGATTATATTACCTCCAAATTCGGGCGTTTTGTTACCAATAAGATGATCAGAAACATCATCGGACAGTCCGAGAGCTCATTTGATTTCAGAAAAGTCATGGATGAGGGTAAAATTCTCTTAATAAATCTTTCAAAGGGAAAAATTGGTGAGGAAAATGCCAACTTCTTAGGCTTAGTCTTGGTTCCAAAAATTCTCGTTGCTGCTATGAGTAGGCAGGATATCCCGGATCAGGATGACAGGCGCGATTTTTTCCTTTATGTTGATGAGTTCCAGAATTTCGCAACTCCTGATTTCGCCCAAATTCTTTCAGAAGCACGTAAGTACCGCCTTAATTTGATTGTTGCAAATCAATTCATAGGTCAGATGGAGGAAGAGATCAAAAATGCTATTTTTGGAAATGTCGGTACGATTGCAGCATTCCGCGTTGGGGTAACTGATGCCAATTATCTCCAGCATGAATTCCAGCCTCTATTTAATGAAAACGATCTTATAAATGTGGATAAGTATAATGCTTATATGAGAACTATCGTTAATGGTGAGCCTGTCGCACCTTTCTCACTTGACACAACAAAAGATGTTTCACAGGAAAAAGCGCTTCGAAACGATAGGGTTGCTGAGCTTGTGCGTGAGCTCTCCCGTTTGAAATTTGGGAAAGGTGTAGATCAGGTCGAAGCAGAAATATCAACTAGAGCACGGCTCTAAAAAGTACCAAAGGATAGAAATGTACCAAAAGTATCAAAAGTGAGAGATAAGACAGAAAAAAGCTATCATAAGCTACTGCTTTGGCAACGGCTACGGGAGTTTATAAAATTGGTTTATCTCTTAACAAATAAACTTCCCAAAAGCGAGGAATTTGGTCTGAGGCCTCAAATGAGACGAGCTGGTGTATCTGTTCTCTCCAACTTCGTAGAAGGATATTTAAAAACAAGTAATAAGCATAAGATAAGTTTTCTAGAGATTGCCAATACTTCATTAATGGAACTTGAAGCTCAAGGTGAAATTTGTAGTATTTTAAACTATTGGTCAGAAGAAGACCATATTTTATTTGATCAAAAACGTGGTGAGGTAGGGTTTTTATTATTTCGCTATGCCGGCAAAATAAAAAGCCTTTGATATCTTTGATACTTTTTCTTCTTTTGATACTCTGATATAATCCATACGACATGGGCCAGTAGTTCAGCGGCTAGAACGGGCGTCTTATACACTCCATGTCGGAGGTTCGAGTCCTCCCTGGCCCACAAATGGAATCAAAACTATGATTTTAGAAGGTGATGTAGCAAAGGCCCCACTATTGAAACGTAAACTATTTAATAGAAGAATGAACCGGGCTAATTTCTTAATTGGGATGGTGCTCCTCGCGATATTTTTATGGTTACTAGGTACATTAATTGCAAATAGCCCTTTTTATTCTGCTCAAAATGACACTAATATATTTAAAACTCTTCTATTTGTTCCTTTGGGGATTATTGGATCGCCTTTCTTACTCTCATTGGCAACTCGTCGCTCACATGACTTTTACGTAGACGATAAAATAGATTGGAGAAAGTTTGGTTCTGGTTCTCTTGTCTTTACAATTGATTTGTTTGTAAAGCCAAGCGTTATTGAGCCAAATAAATATGGAAGTCCACAAAGCGGCATTGGGATTCGTCAGATAATCGGAATGAAATAGTTTTAGGTGTAACTTTTAAAGCTCGCTGAGGGAGGTGGTGTCTTTGGCACGATCCTGAACGTACTCCAGGTAGCGTTCAGTTGTTGAAAGCCTCTTGTGGCCTAGAATCTTTGAAAGTAGGACGAGTGAAACTCCGTGTTTAAGATGATGCGCTACAAATGTGTGTCTGAGGTCATTTACCTTGGCATTTTCAATTCCCGCGATTCTGAAGTATCTCTCAATAGCTGTCCTGATGTTTCTTACCAGGAAGGGCTTTCCTGATTTTGTGACAAAAACATGATCGTCCTGGATCTGTGGACGGATTTTGAGGAATCGTTCAAGCGCTTCTTTTGCTGATTTATTCATAGGGACTACTCTTTCGGCATGTTTTTCGTGAGGTGTGATCCTGATTCCATCCGGCTGAATGTCTGACATTCTGATGTCTGCCAATTCTCCGATTCTTATACCTGTCTGGAGCAGAAGCTCAATTATTGCGTACATTCGTGCGTCATTTCGGGCTGCATCTCTTAAGGCTCTGTATTCAGTCGGTTTTAACATTCTTGGGGCTGCGAGTTCATACTGTGGGTGAGAGACTAAAAGCGAGGGATCGTCAGTTACATATTCATTGACTTTGAGAAAGCGGTAGAAAGTTCTTGTGGAGTTAAGTTTTCTGGATAAGGATTTTGGAGTATATCCTTTGTCTGAAAGCTTGCCGAGAAAAGCCTGTATATCATCTTTTGAAACTTCATGAATGTGCTGCTTTTCAAGCTCTTCAAGAAAGCTTGTGAGCTGGTCAATGTCTTTTCCGTAGGCCAAAATAGTAGCACTTGAGTGCTTTTTGCCCTTTAAGAAATCTAAGAATTGCTGGTGCGCATCACGCACTTTTATTATATTCATAGAATACTAAGTCCCATAATATCACAAATGAATTAGAATTTCAAGCAGCAATATTAATAGGGCTTTTTCCCTTTGCAAACTCTGTGAAAAGAGATTATATTATAAACTATTATGTCTCCTAAGAAAATAGGTTTTTTCATAATTATTATAACCTCACTTGTAATCATAAACAGCATGACACGTTCTATCTATACGCTTTGGCAAAAAAAGCATCTGGTTGAGGATAGCAGGCTTGAGATGGAGGAGCAAAGAAGGAAAAATCAGGAGCTTAGGAATAAATTAAATGAGATTGACAGGCCTCAATTTGTTGAAGAAGAGGCTAGAAATAAGCTTTTTTTGGTAAAACCTGGCGAGCAGGTGGTTGTTATGTCGGAAAAAGACCTTAAGGCAACAGAGTCAAGCAAACCCAAACCAAAAGACACAAGGCCAAATTGGAAAAAATGGTGGGACTTATTCTTTTAAAAAGTATCAAAAGTGCCAAAGGGAGTCTGGTGCAAAAAATTTAGTAATTGTTGTAATTTAAAGTTTTATATTTAGATTAATTATTTTTTTAGATCTATTCCAGCTTTTTATTTCAATTTCCCGCTTGAGAGCCTCGGATTTTGTTGCAAATTCTTCCTGATAGATAATTTTTAGAACTTTGTGAGAACGGGTGTAATTTCCACCTTTGCCGCTTTTATGCCTGGATAATCGTTTTTCAAGATCATTTGTCGCGCCTGTATAGAGACTATTATCAGAGCAAAGAAGGATATAAACATACCACATATTGTTTATTGAATAATCTCCATGACAGCCCTGGCCAGTTTTACTGAATCGTGGCGGATTATGCTTCTTTTTAGAGAATCAGTCGGACTTTTTTTAAGCACAGTATTTTTTAGCAGATCTTTTCGGAGCAAAGAATAGCCGGAAGCCGAAAGATTGTCCAGAACAGGCTGCTCATCAAAATCTTCGTACCAGGAAAGTGTTTCCTTGGTAGGACGTTTTGTGTTAATAAGAACTGTATCAAGCATCCCTTTCCCGATGTACTTTTCTAAATCATTTATGTGATCTTTTGCTGTATAGTGCGTCGTTTGCCCGTATTTGGTCATCAAATTCATTACATATATTTTTTGAGCTTTGGATTTTTTAAGCGTTTTGGCAACGTTTTTTACCAATAAGTTTGGAATGATACTAGTGTACAAATCACCAGGCCCAATCAGGATAAAATCCGCCTCAGTTATGGCATTTAATGCCATGGGGTTAGCTTTGACCTTGGGTTTTAAGAACGCATTTTTTATACGCGCTCTATTCATCTTTGTCTCAACTTCATCAATGTGTGTTTCACCTACTATTGTTTTTCCATCCATAAGCTCCACGCACAAATCGGTCTTTTTAAATGTAACAGGAACTACATGTCCATGAATGCGGAGGATTTTCCCCACCTCAATAATAGCTTTCTCCATGCTGCCGGTTGTTTTCTCAAGGGATGAGAGAAAAATATTCCCAAAATTATGACCCTTCAGATCTCCGTCCTCAAAACGGTATGTAAAAAGGTCCCGCAGGAGCTTTGAGGAGGTCGCAAGAGCCACAAGGCATTGGCGTATATCCCCGGGTGGCAACACGCCAAGCTCGTCTCGCAGCCTGCCACTTGATCCACCGCTATCCATCATGGTCACAATTGCAGTCAAATCAATTGGGTATTTTTTGAGCCCGGAAAGGGCGACAAAACTTCCTGTCCCGCCTCCGATCACTACTACTTTTGGGAGTTTGGTGTTTTGATTAGATTTGTTCATTTCACAGTTACTGATTTTGCAAGATTTCTTGGCTTGTCAGGATCTTTAATTCCCCGGGCAAGGGCCAGATAATAGGCGAAAAGTTGCGCCACAAGAACTTGCGGGATAAGTGTTGCTTCTTTTATATCGTCTGTTTCTATAAATCTATCAAACACATTATTGTTTTTTGGTCCGATACCGATTATAAATCCGCCCCGCGCTTTTACTTCCTGCGCGTTTGAGATAATTTCCTCATAAGTATCATCATTGGGGGCAAATATAAAACACGGCGTTCCTTTTTCAACCAGTGCTATAACTCCATGCTTGAGCTCGCCTCCCGCAAACCCCTCAGCGTGGACACAGCTTGTTTCTTTGATTTTGAGTGCTGCCTCAAGAGCTGTTGCGTATGACAATCCACGTCCCAAAAGATACATATGCTCCCGGTTCTTGAGCACTTTTGCAAGGTTGCGAATTGTTTTCATCTGCTTGCTTTGCAATATATCTTTAACATTTTTTGAAGCTTTTTTTAGAAGTTCTGCCCCCTCGTTTTGCTTTTTATTAAGCGTATAAGCTGTCAGAAGAAGAACTGAAACCATACTCATAAAGCTTTTTGTTGCTACAACTGCTTTTTCCTGTCCCGCGCCAAGCAGGATTTTGAAATCACTTTGCCTGTAAAGAGTTGATCCGAGGACATTAACAAGTGAGGCAATACGCGCGCCTTTTTGTTTGGCTCTATTTACCGGATCAACAATGTCTATTGTCTCGCCTGATTGGGAAATCGGGATGATAAGAGTTTTGGGAGTCAGATAATCCTCAAGATATTTGAATTCTGAGCCGATTGTAAAATTAACATGTTTTTTGGCAACTGAAGAAAAAAGATACGTACCGGCAAGCCCCGCATATGAGGCGGTACCGCATCCCATCAAGATTGTTCCGAAAGCTTTATTGATTAACTCAGAAAGTTTTTTGGAATCAGTGAGATAATTAAGCGCGATATTTTCAATAACTCTTGGTTGTTCATGCACTTCTTTTATAAAAAAGTGGGGATATTTTCCCATTTCCGCGTCTTCAAATTCCCAGTTAAGTGTTTGGATTTTTGGGGTCAGTTCTAATCCTTTTGGAAGCGAGAGAAGTTTCATTTTTGCTCCTAAGATCACCATTTGATTGTCCTCAAGAAAATAGACACGCTTGGTGTGTTTTATAATAGCCGATGCGTCTGAGGCGACAAAAAATTCATCTTTACCTATTCCTATAACCATCGGGGAGCCTGTTTTGGCGGCAACAATTTCTTTTGAAGTTGCGTAGGCAACAACTATTGCATTCATTCCCGATAGGGAATTAAATGCTTTGCGAACAGCTGTTGCAAAACCGTTCTTCTTTAAATTTTCCTCAATTAAATGCGAAATTACTTCGGTATCTGTCTGGGTCTTAAATGCGTGACCCTTTTTTACAAGATCCTTTTTAAGAATTTCAAAATTTTCAATAATTCCATTGTGAACCACAGCAATTTTTTGTGTGCAATCAAGATGGGGATGGGCGTTGATTTTTGTGACGCCTCCATGAGTTGCCCAGCGGGTATGCCCAATCGCTAGCTTAGAATTAAGAGTTAAGAAGTTGGAATTAAGTTTGGCGTCAGCAATTTTACCAATCTGTTTCTCAACAGCGAGTTTTTTGTTTTGTCTCGTTGCAATTCCCCATGAATCATATCCGCGGTACTCAAGAAGTTTTAGCCCCTCCAGAGCCATCTGAGGAGCAGTTGTTTTTTTGCCGATGTAACCGAATATTCCACACATAATTAGTTATCGGTCCTGATTATATCAATTAATTGATTTAAGTCCACAATAGTTGCATCCGGCTTAAAATTTTCAGGAATTACGAGGCTGGAGTGATGTTTCTTTCTTTTGATAAATACCGTAAATATATTTTTATTGTGAGATTTTGCACTTTCCAAAATTTGCGGATAATCATCAACAAGATAAGTCCGGTATTTAGTGTTCGGAATAAAAGTGTCTTTTATAGTTTTAAATTTATCAGGCGAGATATAGATATGGTTTTCAGTAAGATACTCCTTCAGACCCCCAATTTTTATTTTCTGATGGGCCAAATCTCCGGTTGAAAAAATCCCAATCTGAATATTTCTATCGACAAGATATGAAAATGTTTCTTTCACATCAGGATAAACGCATGATTCGTAAAGTTCCCTGTTCCAAAAAACATTATTAATTTTTTTAAAATCAGTTGGTTTTTTTGCCAGAGTAAGGATATTTTTTAAAAAAGGCTCCGGTGTAAGATACGGCGAGACTTTTCTGATTTCGTCATATATTTTTTGTGCAATATTTTGGAATTCATTAACATCATGGCCTATTTCTTTAGCAAGATTTGTGTATAAATTTTTCCGGTACTGATTTGTGTCAAAAATTGTGTGATCGATATCAAATAAAACAACCTTTTTGGTTTTATGCATATTAGAAAGTTAGTCTATAGACATTGGTATCCCGTTTTGTAAATCCAAATTTCTCATAAAGCTTGTTGGCTGCTAATCGTGTGGGGGTGGAAGTAAAATCAATATATGTTGCCCCTAATTCGGCTGCCTTGGCCAATACCTTTTCCAACAAGAGAGAGCCTATGCCTTGTCCTTGATACGCCTCTTCAATTATAAAGTCATCAAAATAAGCCTTTTTAGCATAAGGGATACGGTAGACAGCAAGTGTTGCCATGCCAACAATTTTTTGCGTCTTTGACTGCCGGGCAACGAGTAGGTAGGTGGTTGGAGATTTGAGCATTTCTTTGAGGTCTTTATCGCCAAGTGGTTGAAATTCGGAACCGAGTTGGGATACTAAGCGTCTTATCGCTTCCGCATCTTTTAAGGATAATGAGGTAAGTTGTTCAATTATTATTTGGTCTGCCGAATTATTCATAGCTCGCCTATCTTAGCACTTCTTAACAAATGGATAAATACTAAATATCATCAAATAGCCTGACGAGCCAGCGGTGGTGATGATTTTGCGGGATGTGATGTTCTTCCAGGCTCTTAATTACATTCTCTCTTGAGGTGTATGGTATGACCAAATAATCAGGTAATTCTTCCCGTTCACCCTCCGGTGAGTATTGTTTATATTGAAAATCTACCACCCACTTTCTATTTCCATCCTTAACTTTTAAAAATGCATGAGAAACAGATCCTCTATTTCTAGGTTCTGAATACTCAATATATTCAACTTTTTCTAACCCTTCAGCCTTTAATATAGCCCTTCCTGAGATAGCAACAAAAGCGCAATAACGTGATGACGCAGTAACGACACCGCTTTTTATAGGTTTTTGCGCTTCAGCGTAGATGCGAGGAACTAAAGCACTCATACGATTTCTATCCAAGAGGAGTGCTTCGGTTGGGCTATAAAATTCTGTTCTGTGTGCCGGTTCTTTCATTTATTAATAGCAAAATACAAAGTATAATTTGTTATGCGATTATTATCGCAGGGAGTTCAGCAATTGAGAACCTGCTTTATTGCCAAAACCCAAGCCTCATTTATACCAGATTTGGAATAAATTATCTACTTGTAGACCAAAACTGTTCGCTGGACAAAAGCTGTTCTGTGTAAAGTCTCAAATACTGATTTTAACCGAATGATAAATTGTAGTACACTAAAATAATGGAGATATTTGTTGAGATTTCTGTACTTTTATTTATTGCTACAGTATTTGCCTTGTTAATGCGTGCATTAAAGCAGCCTCTTGTTGTTGGGTATATTATCGCAGGTGTTGTGGCCGGGCCTTATTTATTAAACATTCTGCACTCAAAAGAACATATTGAGCTTTTTTCAAAAATAGGTATAACAATTCTTCTTTTTATTGTAGGTTTAAATTTAAGTCCCAAGGTTATAAAAGACGTTGGGAAGGTGTCAGTAATTGGAGGACTCGGTCAAATTATATTTACCTCGCTGATAGGATTTTCAATTGCGGTATTTCTGGGAATTGACCGGATCGCTGCAATGTATGTTGCGATTGCTCTTACATTTAGCAGTACGATTATTGTATTAAAACTCTTATCAGACAGGGGAGATCTTAATAAACTTTATGGAAAAATCGCGATTGGTTTTCTTATCGTTCAGGATGTAATCGCAACATTGACACTGCTTCTGGTTTCATCATTTTCCAAAGCGCCAACTGCTAATTTAGCCCAGGTTGTCGGATTGTTGCTGTTAAAAAGTTTTATCATTTTACTTATCTTGCTTGTTGTAAGTAATTACATTCTGCCCCGTGTTAGCAAATTTGTGGCATCCTCTCAAGAAATTCTTTTCCTTTTTGCCCTTTCATGGGGACTGGGTACAGCTTCATTATTTGCCAAACTTGGGTTGTCTATGGAAATAGGCGCTCTTATCGCAGGCGTTACACTTTCATTAACGCCATTTGCGTATGAAATAGCAGCACGCTTAAAGCCTTTGCGTGACTTTTTTATAGTGCTCTTTTTTGTCCTTCTTGGATCTCAAGTTGTCTTTGACAATATCACGCAAATCCTACTTCCTGCATTAGTTCTTTCTCTGTTTGTTCTGATAGGAAATCCTGTCATTGTGATAGTAATTATGAGCATTTTAGGACACAGGAGAAGAACGAGTTTTATGACAGGACTCGCGATAGCGCAAATCAGCGAGTTCTCATTAATCTTGGCAGCGCTTGGATATAATCTTGGTCATATAACCCAGGACATTTTATCAATTATCACAATCGTTGGGCTAATCACAATCGCCGGTTCAACATATTTTCTGATTTATGCTGACTCACTCTACAAAAAGCTTGAGAGGATTCTTAAGTTGTTGGAGCTTGAAAACAGTAGAAAAGATATTAAAGACAGCGATAAATACAAAGCAATATTATTCGGGTATGGAAGGGTGGGAGATGATTTTGTAAATGTTTTTAAAAAAATTAATAAATCATTTCTGGTGGTTGATTTTAATCCTGACTCAATACAAAAACTAAACGCACTGGAACTTCCTAATAAATATGGAGACGCTCAGGATATAGAATTTCTTCAAGAACTTAATTTATCACAAGTTGAGATTTGTGTATCAACTATTCCGGGGTTCAAAACAAATATAATTTTGACCAAAACAATAAGGGAGGAAAATAAAAGGGCAATAATAATAGTTTTGTCCCATTTCCTAAAAGAGGCTGAGGAATTATATAAAGCCGGCGCTTCGTATGTTATTATGCCTCATTATTTGAGCGCAAAGCATGCTACAAATATGATAGCAAGACTTGAAACAAGTATTAAAGAATTTGATGAGGAAAAAGAAAAACACCTTTTATACATTGAAAAAAAGAAAATTAATCTCGTAAGATAGTCAATCGAGGCTAGAAATCCATTTGTTGCGGGGACTGCAGGCTCTTAGAACCTCCTTTCTCACCGAAACATCTCCATCATTTATCCCAGCTTTAGAATAAAAACTCCAGATTATTGTATTTTACTAGATGATATAGTACAATTCCGAAATGGAAACAGACAGTTTAGCCCGTATTAGGGAGCACCCCGCCCGTTATGCAGTACCATGGAGCATGACTTTAGCAAGACCTGTTCTGGGAGCATTTGCAGTACGCGAAGCAAGGCGTGATAATTGGGGAGTGGCTACAGCTCTATTAGCTGTGGGAGCAGCAACAGATTTTGAAGGTACTCCTGCTCGTTTTTTAGAAGCTACTTCTGTAGCTGGAGCAGTTGCGGATCCGATTGCTGATGGGGGTCTAAGAGGTGAAGCACTTGTTGCTATGGCTCCTGCCTTACCAGTAACAACGGGTATAGTTGCTGCAGCAGAAGTTTTTAATCTTGGACTAAATTCAAAAATTCAAAAAGGGCGAGAGAAGCCCTTTGTCCCGAGGCAAGCGAAATGGGGCTCTGCTCTACAAGCAGCAGGAGGAATTTCAATCTTCCGGGGACTTGATAAAAACAGTGTAGCTCTTAGAACAGTAGGAAAGGTCGCTATGCTTGCAGGTACGGGTATGAGAGTTCATGCATATGGAAAAGAATACAAAAGAATGAAAGGAGGCTCCAGTACTTTAAAGGCTTA
>DATLNW010000090.1:0-6913 GCA_035536575.1 Lysobacterales bacterium | reverse complement strand
CCAGCCCGCAAACGATTAAACCTATGCACAAGTCCGCAAGAAATACATTATCAAATCCAATCGTATATGCAATTGCGAACATTCCGACAAAAATCATCACAAAAGCCAATGCATAATACTTCGATCTTACCTTTTCAGGATCTGAGGCAAAAAGTCCCTTCGCAACCACTTCTCTATACAGTTCTTCTTTGATTTTCTTAAGTTCATCGTAAAATGTTTTTTTCAGACTAGATAGTTTCACTTCATTTCTACCACTAAAAAGCTCATTTACAAGCATTTTTTCATACCCCATTAATTCAGTTTGATCCTTGCTTTTTTTTGTTAGAGAATAATCCATCTTTCCAAAGATCCACTTTTTTGGAACTTCGGTAATTGTCAGAAAACCCCGCGTTGCCAGATCTATGATAGTCACACTCACGTCCAGTGTATCAGCTCGCTCGTCCATCAATACGCCAATTTCTGCTGGCCGCAATTTTTCTGGTGGAGTATATTCAACAACAGTTGTCTCATGTGCACCGATCGGTTTGGCTGAACCGGCATCATTTTTTCCTCCAAACACGCCGCTTCCAAACCAATAGTCCCGTCCGTTTTTATTCCACAGATATAATATCGTTCCAATTCCAAAAATTAATCCTACCCCAAGCGTTGCCAAAGATGGCCAATCAATAAATTTCTCCCAAAACGATTTCGGTCTCTCAACTGTTAGTAGTGGCACCAGTCCCTTTTTGTATCCAACAACCACCGTAAGTCCCTGTGACTCGCCAAGGGTTTCCAGGCTTTTAAACTTGACCTCAGTAGGAGACTCGCTTAAAATCATGCATTCGGCAGTTGAGCCGGCATATCCTTCAAAACAGGTTTTTTTAAGTATTCCATCTGTAGGCAAGCTAACTCCTGCCTGGGCATTTTTAATTTCAACAGGCCAGTTATTACCTGTTACATTCCAATAGAGTTCGTCATAATCGCCAAATCCCCTCAAAACCCCTTTTGCAATATATGAAATTTCATACTTATTTTTTCCTGAGATCGTTTTGTCAGGGTCACCGATTTTAAGTCTGACATAACCGTCACTTCTGGAAGTTGTGTATTTTGCTTTTTTACCGTTTTGCCTTACAGACTCAACATCAATTTCAGTATATGTCTTTGTGCCATCAAGCTCGTATATGTATGGAATGTCCCGGTAAATTCCATGTTTGAGAAAAGTGAAATCCACATCTATTATTTCAATAGCCCTTACTTCACCGGTTTTCTCGATAGTTATATCTGAGCTAAATTTATCAATTACCCATCCCTCATCGGCCATTGCCTTAAATGGAGTTAGGAAAAATAAAATTGCCGCAATTAGGAACAGTAGTCGCCTCATGTCTCTATTTTATCAGAAATGAATAAATGATATTATATCTGTATGAAGAAACTGGGAATTATAATTGCACTTTTAATACTTTTAATGGGAGGGTATGTTTTTAAAGAGCCGGTGGTTACGTACGTCAATAATATTTTATATCAATCCCAGTGCGATACTCCCAAAACCTTTAGAATTGGAAAAATGGACAGCAAATACAACATGTCTGAGACTCAATTTGTTACCAATATTGATCAGGCGAGTGATTTGTGGAGTGGATATTATGGCAAAAAATTGTTCACTTATGATCCAGAGGGGGATATAGAAGTTAATCTTGTTTATGACCAAAGATCCTTTCTGAGCACACAAATAAACAATCTTAATTCCAAAGTTAAGAATCAGCAGAGCGAGCTTGATCCGAAAATTGCTCAGTACAAACAAAAAGCTGCAGCATTCAAATCAAGGGCTCAAGCGCTGAACAATGAAATAGAATCCTGGAACACTAGGGGTGGGGCTCCGCCTGAAGAATTTGAAAGACTAAAAGCCGCTCAGGAGAGCCTGAGAAATGAAGCAGCCTCACTTCAGCAGGAAGCTGCAACGCTCAATCAGTCAACTGATGAATATAATGTGCAAGTCGGGCAGCTGCGCCAAACTGTTAATAACTTCAATGAACAACTTTCCTACAAACCTGAGGAAGGGGAGTACATTTATAACAACGGGAAGGAAACCATCAATATCTATTTCGACAATTCCCAATCTGAGCTGGTCCACACCCTGGCACACGAGTTGGGACATGCTTTGGAAATATCACATAACAACAATAATTTATCAATAATGTATCCTCAATCAACTGTTTCAGTCACTTTGACGCCTGAGGACAAAGCCTCACTTATGAAAGCTTGCGCACGGGAAAGCGTAATCAAAACAGGAGCTGAGAAGCTTGCTTTAATCATTAATGAATTAAGGCTTACTCTCATACGCTAAACTATTCTCGGCGAACTCATATTGCTATTACACTTCCTTAGCCTCGTTCTTACAGAATTCTTATATATTTAGCTTATAGTTATTCCATGAAAAAGAGTAAAAAAATAGTAATTTTGCATATCGATGGACTTGGCTTTGCAGATGCAAAAAAAGCTATAAAAAACGGACATATGCCTTTTTTGAAAAAGCTTTTGAGTGATGAGGAGTATGAGATATTAAGATATCGCTCAGGAATTCCATCAACAACTCCATATGTACAAGCAGGGCTACTTTATGGGGACAACCGGGAAATTCCCGCGTTCAGATGGTGGGACAGAGGTAAAAATAAATTAATTCAGCTCATAGGCGACAAGTCATTTTATGATGTTGAGCATAGATATTTCAATAATTCTAAACCACTTCTTGAAAAAGGAGCTGCTATTGCCTCACTTTATGCAGGCGGATCAAAAGCTGTTTTTGCTGTGTCGTACATGGATAAGGGAAATTCGAAATACAAAAATATACTCACAAGAGACATACTGCTTCATTTATTTCTAAATCCCATCAATACTCTCAAGTGGCATTGGCATACATTCAAAAAAAGCAGCAAGATCGGACTTGAAGTTATAAAAAGTATATTAAGAAGGAAATACGTTGACTGGATTCATTTCCCGATGTATGTGCTGGATCAATTTTTTCTTTACTTCCCAACCTCAATTGCAATTAAAAAAGCAATTAACGCCAACTACCCGGTAACTTATGCGGGATTTTACTCCTACGATACTTTTTCCCATATCTTTGGGAAAAATTCATCCCACGGAAATGGAATTCTCGAAGACATTGACGGCGCTCTAAAAAGCATTTCGGCAACGATGAAAAGTCAAAAAGGGTGCGAGTTAATCATACTATCTGATCATGGGGAAACAGACCTTTCTTTTATAGAAACAGTGACTGGGAGGACTTTTGCCGAGCACGTATCTGATGTGCTTCCTGATTATGAAATTACCGAGTACCCAGGCAAACATATCATGCCGATTGGAAAACCCAGGGGAAGTATTGCTTTGACTTATTCGGGCGGTCTGGCTCATTTTTATGATAAGGGCAATAAAATGCGAATGAGCTATCAGCAAATAAAAAAAGCGTATCCAAATTTTATAAAAAAAATCCTGGCACTTCCCGAGATTGGCGGGGTTGTAGTCAGGGAAAAGGAGAACCATATCTTTATTACTGAGGAGGGAAGGTTTTATCTAAATAGGCCACTGGACAAAAAAGCAAAGAAGATTCTTGAAAAATTTGATGAACCTGAGGTAGTTATCAAACAACTTATTGACTTAAATTCATTCAATAACGCAGGGGACATTATTTTCATAGGACAGCATGAAAAAGACCGTCAAATCAGTTTTGAAGCACCGGTATGTGGCCATGGTTCAATTGGTGGAAGTCAGGCTCATCCTTTTATACTTCTTAAAAAATCCCACAAACTCGATACTGAAAACATGACTGACGCCAGGCATCTTCATCCTTTCCTAAGCTCCCTTGTTGCATAAAGCTACTTAACTGTGATATCGCAAAATACAGGTATATGATCTGATCCTTTAATATTTGGGCTCCATGATTTGTAGTGAAAGTCAAAAGGTTTGATAAAAATTGAATCAAGTTTTTGCTTAAACCGCACCCTGGGACGCGAGAATGTCCAGACTATTTCAGTAGTTAGATCTCTAAACCCTGCCATTTCTGCATCTTTTGAGAGATTCTTCCATTTCGGGCGTGTTGCGATTTTAAAGGTGTTAAAGTCCCCGATGACACATGTAATATCCACCGGTTTTTGCAAATCAGAATGTGTAAATATTGCTTTTAATTGCGCGCGTTTATGGGAATATCCGAGCACATCAAGATGGGTGACATATATTCTGATTGATTTTTTACCAAATTTCCCCTCAGCCACAATACAATTTCTCTCCTGCTTGGGAATAAATTTGAAAAACATTTTTTCCCACCTGGGCATGTGCTTGCCATAAACATCGGGCAGAAAAAAGCTTTCCTTTTTGGTGATTTTTATTCTTTTAGAATTCCATATTAAAGCATTTCCCTGAAGGACATTTTTTCTGATTTGCATGTTTTGCTGAAAATATTTGTACTCAGGCCCCAACTTTTTTACAATTTCACCCGCATCCTCAAGTTCTTTATGGATAAATGATTCCTGTATTCCGAAAATGTCTAGTCCTGAAAATGTTTTATTCTCAGATATTTGCTTTAGAAGAAGGGGGAGGTACTGACCTTTTTTGATGTTCCAGGTGCAGATTCTCAAAATGTCCATAATGCTTGAATGTATAGTTTTAGCAGATGGGTATGTAAAAAGCAAACGCTTATGATAGCTCCCCGCCACGCAGATCTATTCTACAATTCTATAGAATTGTAGAATACTGAATTGGGATATAATAACTAGGTGGTTATTATAAAAGTCAAAAAGATTTCCGGGTTGGAAAAAATCAGAGGTTTGACAGGCGTAAAAAAACCCTTTGCCGTCTTTTTCCGAACACGGTTTGGCATACATACTTTTGGCATGAAATTTCCTATTGATGTATTAATTCTTGATCAAAAGAATAGGGTGGTTAAACTTGCAGTAAGCGTGAAACCAAACCGCATATTTCTCTGGAATCCGATTTTCAATACAGTAATAGAACTTCCGGCGGGGGAAGTAAAAAAACACAAAATCAAAAGAGGACAATTTATTAAGCTGCAATATCTCTAAATTAAATACCAAAAATCTTTTTAACCGAATTCTTAAACTTAATAAACATCTCCTTTACTTTATCTGTGAGCTTGTGCCAGCTTGCTCTAACTTTTTCAATTAGTGTTTTTGCTTCCGCTTTTGTTGATATCGTCGGTGTATTAACTAAATTCTGCTGAGTATCGACAAGTTTTTTACCAAGTGCGTCATCAGTAACGTCACTTGGTTCAACAGGAGCCTTTGGTGCCTCTGGAATGGGCTCCTGATCGGTTGAATTTTCAACATTGTTTGGTTGTTTTGATTCAAAAAATCCTGAAAGATAATCAAACTCTGATAACAACCTTTCTTTATCAAACTTCATGTTCATTGAAGAAGAAGTATTTGGACTTCTTCCTTTTTTCTGCGTGCTCAGCATTTTGCCGGATAGTAACTCCTTATGACCTTTCCCATAAAGCCCTGATGCTTTGTCAATTTTAATTCCTGAGGATGCTGCACCCTCAAGTTTGTAACTACCGCTATCTACTTCCATTACTTTATCCAGAGTCCCTGACGCGATACACAAATTAATTGCATCTTTCTGCTCATCTGTACTCACAGGAATTCCTACAACATCAGCTGATGAGGAACCGCGCCTTAATTTATTTCTCTCCCGTTTTATAGCCTCAATTGCCTGTATGTTAAATCCATCTTGTTTTCCTCCGACATAGGCATTCCACCCATTAAGAAACGTAATAAAATCAGAATCAGGATCTACGTATTCTGCATATTTAGAACCTAATGATTCTGTTCTTGAATCAATTTCAAAAATCGAATCATTTGTCTTCATAGCTCCCACCAAAAGAGTGACCGCGCTTAAACAATTTCTTTTTTCAGCTTCTATAAGCATTCTTGCCACCTGCGGATCTTCATCCATCCCGGCCATTTTTTGACCAATTGCTGTGATATTTCCATCCTTATCAAGTGCGCCTAGCTTTTGTAGAGCCTCTACTGCCTGATCCAGAACTATCTGTTCAGGAATGTGCGGATAATCATAATTATATATATCCCTTCCTCCTGCTTTCATACGTAATACATCGGGAATCAAATCGGAGCGCAGAAAGTCGGATGTCTGATGAGCTTCTCTTGCTACGAGTTCTGCTTTTGTATAAAGTGCGTAATAATGTCCATCACCAGTCCTACCTGCTCGTCCCTTTCTTTGCGTTTGATTATCTTTAGTGTGTGACATTGTGACGAGTGTTGTGAGACGGGTTTTGGGATCGTAAACCATCTTTTTCATAAGTCCTGAATCTATAACTATTACATCAGGAACAGTAATACCCCTTTCGGCAACATCAGTTGAGAAAAATACGCGCCTGGCTTTTTTTGGATTATTATTAATGATGTCATAGGGATTTCCGCCCTGCTCTCCACCCGTAAGCGTCACTATCTCAACACTGGAATCATCCAGCAAAGACTCAAGCTTTTCTTTCGCTTTTCTGATTTCACCCCTACCCGGCATAAAAATAAGAACATCTCCTTTCTGCTCTTTATCATCCAATATATTTTTTGCCATTTCCGCCGCTTTAACCGGTACATCCTCAGGTGATATGGGTTTATCCAAAAAATGATCATAGATTTTTTTCTCATGACCCTTAACTTCAACCACTTTAGCAGTTGCAGTATTATCTGTCAGATATTCTTCCAGATGCCTAGTATCCATCGTCCCTGAGGTGACAACTAGCTTTAACTGAGGCAAGTTTTTTTGTTTTCTCATTTCTTGCACTCCTTTTAATTCAGCAAGAAGTACAGGATCCAATGCATCAACCTCATCCAGCATCACACCACTTTTTCCGGCCAATGTAGGATTTCTGAGAATCTCATTACTAAGCGAACCTTGTACC
>DATLNW010000089.1:0-8637 GCA_035536575.1 Lysobacterales bacterium | reverse complement strand
CCAGCACGAAAATGTAATCTCAGACGAGTCTCCCGATATAGATGCAGTATTTTTATTTGATGATGAAGGCAAGGGGCCCAAAGAATGGCAGATCATAGACTGGGATCCAAAAGAAAAAAGAAGTCTTGCAGGGTCTGTACGGGCAGAACTTTTGAAATTAGGAGTTGAAAATGTACAAAGTCTTGTTTTCATAAATGATACCTCAGCAGTATCTCTGGATAAGGAGGCAGAATACACAGCTGTAAAAATGCGCGGCTATGAATTTTTCCCAAATGGTAATGTAGGCGGATCAGGTACAAATTCTACTCTCCGGGGAGTAAATACCGAAATCGGTCACTCTTTCTGGCCAACTGATGCAATATACGAAAGGATGAAAGCCAATGGCTGGACACAAAACGAAAGACCAGAATTGGAAACAGAAACGGGCCAGTATCTTGCACTCCGCCTGGCAGCAGGAGTTCAAATTTTGGGCGAGTATGGTTTTGACATCACTCCTGATGAAAGGACTGCCCAATTGCACAGAAATACACAGGAAATAGTAGATGATATTTTGCGTGGTGCTGAGAATGACCCGGCATACATCAGCCGTCTTGCGCGAGGAGAAATTAACGCTGAATCCGTACTTGTGCATTTTGCCAACCGCGTGTTAAAAAGGGCCGGACAAGTATACGGCATTATGTACGCTGCCACTGCAGAGGCAATGCTTGGGGAAAGAGAGCCTGAGGATGTACCCGCTGGGATGCTTACTGAAGGATCAGTTATTCATAAGGGTCATCTCATAAAATCAATGGCGGAAGTTACAGCAAAAAGACTAGGCCAACCGATCCGCATTGTTGAAGCCTCAGGTGCCAAGGGCGTCACATACCTTGCTATGGCAAAGCCCCATCTTCAAGAAGCAGCATGAGCTATACTTTCTTCCCATACTCCTCTTGGTGAACTGATCTGATCTTTGCGTGATCCGGCTCCCAGAAATGTTCTTTTATAAAGGAGAACGTTTCCGCAGGATCTTGAGTATTTACAATTATATTTGTCCCGAGTTCAAACCCTCCCAGGACCTTTCCCCGGGGAATTAAGCGCAGATACCAATTTTTAAGCGGCGGAATATAGAAATTGAAGGGGAATTCATGCCCGTGGCGCATATCAAAAATCTGGATCAATCTTGATAGGACAAATCCTAAATCAGTGATCTCCGCATCTTTTATAAATCCAAACCCACCTCCGTTTTGCTTAGGCGCGATCCAAACTTCATCCGGCCACTCGGAAGTTAACGGACAAAATATTAAAAAATGCTCAGTCTCCAAAATTTCAGTTTCTGTCATCCCCGACTCCGATCGGGGATCCAGTATCTCCTGAGCGCTTCGTTGGATGGATTCCCGCATTCGCGGGAATGACAAGTTATCATTACTGCTTAATTCTTGCTTCTTAATTCTTAATTCTGGATCCAGTGGAGTAATATCCAGTTTGATATTATTTGGAATTGTCACCAGCTGTGTGTGAGGATGTGGAAGACTCTCCCCAGCTTCATGCCCGCGGTTATGGAAAATGTAAACCTGCCTGCCGGCCGGCAGGCCTGCTTGTTTTTTATTAAAATTATAACGTTCTCTGTAAGTCTTCAAAATCAACTCAACTTGGGAAAAAGGCAACTCATCCCAATTCTTGTGATGGTCAGGAGAATGAATAATTACTTCGTGATTGGGAGCAAAGGGGAATTTGTTGGCTACCACGCGAACCAACCAAGAAGTATCACGAGTACCACGTGTATCAAGGGTATCACGGGGATTATTATTTTCGTTGCCCGTGGTACTTGTGGTACCTGTGCTACCCGTGGTACTTGGAACTCGATAGAGTTCCTCCTCCTTAATTTCCTGCCCGGGGCAAAATGGGCAGAGTGCTTCAGCTTTTTCTACATTGGTGCGCTTTGCCCGACGAGGTGCCGAAATTATCCATTTGCCATTGTTCTTATTCTGTATAAATTCAAAATCGCTCATCCTTTAATTTAAAGGCTAATGCACAAAAATTGCAAGTTTAGTATTGACAGAAACTTTGAATAAGTTGTATCATACAGTATATACACATGAGAGTTATCAAGGCTAGCTTTGAATTCCAATGGGACAAAGGAAATATTGAAAAGAATAAGATTCACAAAGTTGAAATCAGAGAGAGCGAAGAAGTTTTTTTTGATCAACACAGATTTATTTTTAAAGACAGAATTCATTCAGGAACTGAAGAACGGTTCCGGATTTTAGGCAAAACAAAAAAAGGGAGATTATTATTTGTTGTTTTTACAAAAAGAGGTAAAAAAATCAGGATAATTTCAGCAAGGGACATCAACAAAAAGGAGGTGTATCTATATGAAAAAAAAATTAATTCTACCAAAATTTAAAAATGAAGATGAGGAAGCAGAATTTTGGTCAAATCTTGATTTATCTGAATATTACACACCTGAAGATCTTGAGGAGGTTAGCTTTCCAAATCTCAAACCAACCAGCAGTTCAATTTCCATCCGAATACCTGAATATTTATTGAACAGGGTTAAGGAAAAGGCCAATGAAATCAATATTCCCTACCAGTCTTTGATTAAGGAATATATAAAAAAAGGTGTTTTCCCTTCATCACAATAAATGGTAGGGTTTGACGAGGTAACGATTAAGTTCTGAGCCTATCTTTTGGCAAAGCGCTCTTTGAAAACCAATCTCACAAACTCAATCAAGGCTAGTTGGCGTTTCCATCTCCATGGTTCTTTAAAAAGACGATATAACCATTCAAATCCAATAGCCCTTATCATAAATGGTGCTCTTTTGACACCACCTGAAATATAATCAAAAGCACCACCTACCCCCATTGCAGCTTTTACAGGAATCTTGTCTAAGTTTTTATAAATCCATTCCTCCTGCATGGGTGCTCCGTATGCGACAAAAAGCAGATCGATAATTGGTCCTTGGGCTTTCGTCTTTTGCCCTTGGCCATTTGGACTTTTGAGTTGTAATTTTGATTTTTGATTTTCGTGTGCTGAGCTTGCCGAATGTATGATTTTTGATTTTACCTCTGTATATAAAAACCCCTCTCCCCCCCATTCCTCCCCAACATAAACAATCTTGAGATGCGGGTACTTTTTCATTAAGCACTTGGCTGTCTTCTCTGCTACCCCCCCTCTTCCGCCCAGAAAGCCCATGGATATGGGATTTCTTACAGTGTTCTTACATATAAATTCCAGGAAATCCACCCCGGGAATTCTCTGTTTGAAAGGTTTTCCCAACAAAATACTTGCCAAGAATAGCCCACTTCCGTCCGGGAGGCTAATTTCTGCGGAATTCAGAATGTTTTTATAGTTTTTGTGGCTCCGCGCATATACCAAAATTTCGGGATTTGGGGTGGTTATATAGAATTTTTTGTTACTTTTTAGTCCTTGTAGTAAATACTCCAAGATTATTTCAGTGGTTTCATTGGTAATCTCAGTTCCTAGGATAGTTGTTTTATTTAACATATTTCACATATGACTATAGACAGAAAAATAATTTTATATTTTTATCAAAACCACATTATTGAGTATAAATTATATGCAGATTTTGAGTTCATTTATTTAGCTCTAGCTTCAATTTTATGTTTAAATTTATTGCTTTTAATCCTTAATATTATAACAATTTTCATTTTGTGAAATCTTGCGTCAAATTTTTAATATTTATCTGAAATAATCAAATTTTGTCCGTTATATAGGATTCATTAAAATAAAATATCAAAAATTAAAAATCAAAGATGCATATTAAAGATTAAAAATTTTATATTTTTTATATATATTTTTACTTTTTGATTTTTAATCTTTACTTTTTATTAATACTCCTCTTATACAATTCTATATTTTCCATAGCGACCCCTGTCCCCCTGGCAACACATAAAAGCGCGTCATCTGCTACATGACATGGCACCCCTGTTAACTCTGTCATCAACTTATCAAGATTTGTCAAAAGAGAACTTCCCCCTGACATTACAATTCCCTTATCTATAATGTCTGATGCCAACTCGGGCGGACATTGCTCAAGAACCTCTTTAACCCCTTTAACAATTTCCAGAAGGACCGGCTTAATCGCTTCGTTGACTTTTTCCTCATCCAGTATAATGGTCCGCGGCATACCGGTTATGTTGTCCCGGCCCCTGACTTCCATTGATTTGAGATTTGACTTGCCCGTTACCACTGCATTCCCAATTTCAATTTTTATGGTTTCAGAAGTTGTCTCACCGATCAACAGGTTGAATTTCTTCTTTGTATAATTGGCAATAGCCTCATCAACCTTGTTCCCGGCCACGCGGACTGAGCTATGAACGACAACACCACCGAGTGAGATAACAGCAGACTCTGTGGATCCGCCTCCGATATTGACAATCATGTGTCCGGCAGCCTGGGCAATGGGTATTTTGGCACCAATTGCAGCAGCAAGTGGCTCATCAATCAGATAAGCAATCTTGGCACCCGCTGACATGGTCGCGTCCAAAACGGCCCGCCTCTCAACCTGAGTAACACCTGATGGAATACAAACCATGACCTCAGGCTTGAAGAACCGTGCCCGGCCGCAGACCTTGTCAATAAAGTATGAGAGCATGGCCTCAGTGATCGTGTAGTCCGCTATAACCCCGTCTCTGAGAGGTCTTAAGGCTGTGACATTGCCGGGGGTTCTGCCAAGCATATCCTTGGCCTCACGCCCAACTGCAACTACCCTATTTTCCTCAGCTGTTACCGCGACAACAGTGGGCTCGTTGAGGATAATACCCTCACCAACGACGTACACGAGGGTATTGGCTGTACCGAGGTCAATTCCTATTCTTTTTGTGGTGGGAAATTTAAAATCCATATGTTGTAGGGATTTAGGATTTAAGAAGTAGGATTTAAGATCTTTAATCTTTAATCTTTAATCTTTAATCTTTAATCTTTAATCTTTAATCTATCAAACCACTCGATTTCTATATCAAATAAATGATTAGCCTTGGTAACTTTATTATAGCAATGAGGAGATTAGTTGCAAGGGTTAGTTTGAAGCGGTATGCCACTCCGCTATTTTATACAAAACTTGGCATGCCCCGAAGCATAAGTAGTAAGCAATCCTAATTTTAGTAAATTTCCAAAGCTACGAGGCATTACCCCTTGGCAATTTTATGGCGTAGGGGTATAATGTCAAAATAATACTATATGAAGTCAACGACCATTCAAAGCAAGAGCGAAAATCAATCAAGACACCAGCATTCGTCTGTCAGAAAGCAGGTTTTGGTTTCTCTGGCAATTCTCAGCTTTCTCGCTCTGGGCACAACATTTGCTATTTTATATGCAAGAGGCTATAGATTTGTATTTGGAGAAGGCAAACCCGCAGTTTCCAAAACAGGCATCCTCAATGTGACCAGTACCCCCAAAAGCGCTCAAATATATATAGATGGTCACCTGACAGCTGCAACAGACAGTTCCATCAATTTAACGCCTAAAAAATATACTGTAAAAGTCAGTAAGGACGGATTTAACGACTGGCAGAAGGATGTTGATATTGAGGCCGAAGTGGTCACAAGTGTTGATCCGCTGCTTTTCCCCAAATCCCCTACCCTTCAGAGTATCTCAACAATAGGCGCTGATGAAGCTTTGGTTGACCCTACCGGCACCAAGCTTGCCTTCAAAATAGCCTCACAATCCGCCAGAAGAAACGGGATTTATATTTTTGATATGACCCAGCGATCACTCCCAATACTTCAAGGCCAATCAAGCTCAACTCAGCTGGCAGATGATACTATAGATAGATTTTCCGAGGCCAAGATTTCATTCTCTCCGGATGGCCGGGAGCTCCTGGCCAGCATCTCAGCTCAAGTGGAACCCCTGGCTCTGGAGAATCCTGAATCCGAATTCGCAACTGATCCTGAATCCGAACTTGCAACATACTATCTTCTCAAAACAAACCAGCTGAACGAGGCTCCCCAAGACATAACCGCGACCTCCCAAAATGTATTGGAATTGTGGCAGGAACAGCGAGCGGCCAAGGAAAAATCAAGGCTAAAAGCCCTAAAACCAAAAGTCGCAGAGTTTTACAAAAAATACTTTAAAGTACTTGCCTGGTCACCTGATGAGAAAAAAATCCTCTATCAAGCCTCAGAATCAGCAGAAATGCCGGTATTTTTAAATCCCCGCAGAATCGGAAATAACCTCAGATATGAAAGACGCGATCTCCAAAAAGACGCTGTTTATGTCTACAACATTACTGAGGATTTGAACACCAGAATTATCGGTTCAACTGAGGATATTTGCCTTGAAATTGATCAAGACTGCACGGTCACTTTCACCTGGTTCCCGGATTCAGCTCACCTTGTATATATAAATAACAGAAAAATTCATATAGTTGAGGATGATGGTGCGAACATGACGACTATTTACGCAGGCCCCTTCCTGGGTCACTACGTCTTCCCCTGGCCTGATGGATCCCGAATAGTGATCCTTACCAACCTGGGCAATCCAAACGTCTCCCCAACCCTCTACACCATCGGACTTAAATAGATCAAACTATAAACTAGGATATAATTAATTGACTTTTTGGCTTTCATTGGATAATATCAGTTTATGAAAAAATATGTAGTTTCAGATCCAAATATTTTAGGAGGCACCCCTGTTATAAAAGGAACACGTGTGCCTATTGAAAGAATTCTCTTTCTTTTAAAAGAAGGCTTTACGCTTGATGCAATTCATGATGATTATCCCCACATTACAGTTGAAACCCTTTCAAAGGCAATTGACGAGGTAATACATGCAGTAAATACCACATTTCATGCCAAAAAAGCCTCACAAATATAAAATTCTCCTGGACGAGAATATGCCGCCGCGGAGCAGGCTTCCACGTTTAAATAATAGGTTTGACGTAAAACATATTAGAGAGGATTTCAAGCGTGTTGAATTATCAGATCCCGAAGTCTATGTGGAGGCACTGAAACTTAAACGAATTAGTGTAACCTTGAATGAAAAAGATTTTTACCCATTAGCCGGAACTAAGAATGACCGGGGTATAATTGGGCTATCTCCTAATCTTTCTTATGAGCAAATGGACAAGAAGTTAACATCTTTGCTTATTAAATACAAACCAGGCTTTTTAAAAAGAAAACTTACCACCGTAAGTGGCGAAACCAAAGTTTAGATTAATGGCCTGATGGATCACGGATAGTAATCCTCACTAACTTGGGAAATCCCGCCGCCTCCCAAATTCTCTACGCCATCGGACTTAAATAGATTATACTATCCGGAACGGTTTGCCATCAGGGAAATATATCATTCCGTCTTCTATATTGCACCATTTACAAATTATTAAATATATCAAAATATATACTTCTAGATCATTTACTTAAAAGTGGATGATAGTACTAATACTGCATTACTGCATATTACTGCATCACAATTTAATAATAATTGAGAAATTGCTAAGGCTGTGAATTTTCCAGTATTTCTGCCAAAATATCCCAAAAATCGCTTAATGCATCGATAAAAATAATTCATTATTGACTGCAAAATTTTTCTGATCTTAGTAATTAAATCAGCAAAAAGTGCAAATATAACTGTCAGAAAATTTGGTATAAAAAGATTAGAGATTAACAAAATATTTACCGCTAAAACCTCAAAGATTTCTGATAATTCTCCAACAAAAAATGATTAAAAAAAGATCATTTCACACCGAAAAAAATAACTATTAATACTTTTCTTACATGCATATTAAGTTGCAAATCTTATAGGAAAACAGTAAATCCAAGACTTTTGAGGCTAATTATCGTGAAAAGTTACGTTGACTTTATTTGTACATAATTCCACTTTGGGCCTTGACAAGATATATTAATATATGTGGTAATAGATATATAGCAAAAATCTAGACACTTAGCACAGATGTCCAGATTTTATGTCAAGGTTTGCCAAACCGATAACTGATAACCAATAACGATAACAAATAATGGATATTATCAGTCAAAAGTAATTAGTTATAAGTTAAATAAATTTCCTGCCCAATGAACGACAAACTTTATACAGTCAAAGAAGCCGCTGACATATTAAAAGTTTCTATAAAGACACTTCATCGTTGGGAGGAGAGAGGCATCCTCACCCCGGACCGCACAACTGGCAATCACCGCCGATATAAACTGGCAGACATTGAAGCATTAAAAAACCGGACGAAAAATCCCCAATCTCCCTACATCACAGATACTGAAACACCGGCAACAACAGAAGTCACTGCTGACTCCGGGGATTCTATCCCCCCAATAACTCTTTCAGACGTTGGCGCTGAATTACCCAACAATAATCTTGGTACTCTTCAGGGAGCTGATCCGCTTTCTCTTACTACTAACCCAAACGATGAATTCGATCTTGAAGATGAACCTGTTGATCCTGAAGTATTCAATAAGATAGAGTTAGCTTCTACAAGACCTCTGGTCAGTAAGGTAGGATTTGCCTTCTTGGGCGTACTTGCCCTTATTATCGGGACAGCAGTTATGGCAGGAGCAGGAATTTTCCCGGGGATCTCCGGGATTTCAAGCCGCGAAAAACCTGAAAACCTAGCATCTAAGCTAACCAATACAAGTGTTACACCCGGAAATGCCAAGTCTCTGGCCCTGGAAGGTGAAATATCCTTCAATATC
>DATLNW010000088.1:0-2213 GCA_035536575.1 Lysobacterales bacterium | reverse complement strand
TATGGATCCGCATTCAACTCATCTATAATAAAACTCAGTTGATCTATCGTCCTACCAGACCGTGTCGGCCAGCGCCTCCACATTTCTCCATAAATTCTGGGCAAATTCCCCCACTCTTTCGCAAACTTCGCGTCATTCTTGATTTTTTCAATGAATTCTTCTTTGGTAATTTTTGATTTTTGATTTTTGATTTTAAATATTTTAAAGGGATAATCGTCCCAAATGTGTACATTGTTATCAACTAAATATTTGATGTTTACATTTCCTGACATGAACCAGTAAAGCTCATGAAGTACACCTTTCCAATAGACCTTTTTTGTGGTGATAAGAGGAAAGCCATCTGATAAATCAAACCGTATTTGCCTGCCAAAAACTCCGTAGGAGCTGACCCCGGTCCCACGGTCATAATTCTTGTCTCCGTTTTTCAGAATGTCCCTGAGAAGATCGAGATATTGGTATTCGGGGTGTTTTGATGCTGCCATATTACAATGCTATTTATAAATCTTTGGTGCAAATTTTACAAGGGGTAAAACCTGTTAAACCGACTCATCATAACCAAATAATTCAATTCTTCTATCCCAATATTCCCTATTCATATCATACCCATCTGAAAGTCGTTCGAAATCTTTTTCAGCCCTTTTTGGATCAATTATGTCTATAACCGCACCGTAAATCAATCCAGATTTTATAAATTCCTTCCTCTTTTCCCCCCTTATTCCCCTCGCGTCTGTTTCCAAGTCCAAAATTCGGTACGCTCTAACATCTCTATATAATCTTGTAAGTGCTGAGCTCTGCTGAGGTGGACTGTGCTGTATATCTGGAGGAATGTAATAAGCAAACAATCTTTCAAGGGCGCTTGAGGCTCTTGCGGCTTCTTTTGGATTTCGGAAAGCGTGACGTTCCTGGCGAAATGTATGCTCTTGTTCTTTTGACATACAATCTTAGTATACACTACTAAACCTGCTTTTCTTTTTTTGTGGTAGTAACCCTTCCGCCTTGCCATTGGCCGCGGTACATGTTTCCTCCGCCTTTGACTTCTGAGAACTGGATATGGACAATCCGCGCTCCGAGTTCAATAGTAACCGGAACTGTGCCTTCATTTTTTAAACCAAAATTCAGCCCCCCGCAATATCCAGGCGGGACATTACCCGTGCGGATAAACAATCCGGAGCGGTAGGTTGTTGAACGAGGCGTAATACTTGCGGTCAAATTCTCCGGCATGTTAACTGATTCAATTGTTTTAATTAAATAAAAATCTCCAGGTTTTATAATTACTTTTGAATTTTGAATTGTACTTTTGACTTTTGACTTTTGACTTCCGAATTTCGCGATAAGCGAAATTTCGGCAGTATGCCGTTCTGTCACTCCCAGGAACGCTTTTCCTGAAATTTTGTAGACTTCCGAAAGGCGCAGGTCAAAACCCGCCCCTTCCGGATTGGTCAATTCTCTTTCACTGAGGTTCTCAACCAGTTTTTTTGTTTTGACTAATTTTAATATTTCTTTCGGACCCAATACCATAAGTTATAATTGAATTAAGAATTACGAATCAAGAATTAAGGAACCTTACTTCTTAACTCTTACTTCTTACTTCCGGAAATTATTTTAATAATTTCCTCTGTCACCGCTTCCACTGATTGAGCACCATTTATTATCTTAAATTCCTTTGGAAACTCTCTTAGGAGCCAATCATATCCTTCTTTTGCTTTCAGGATTTTTTTCTTCTCTTCATAGATTTCTTTTGCATGGGCTTTTTTGGAAAGCCGGTCCATCGCGCGCTCCACAGGAATATCCAGATAAATTGTCAGATCAGGCGCTGTGAATTGGTGATACATTGATAGTATGCTTTGTGAGATCAAAATATAATTTGCAGTATTTTTGTCAAAGTCCCCAGCCAGATCGAGTACTCCATATGGCACAGCTGACCAGAAACACCTGTCTGAAATCACAATCTTCCCCTCCTTAAGCGCCGGCTCGATTAATTCGGCGTGGTGCATTCCCCTGTCTGCACTGAATAAATACTGTATTGCAACAGATGGTACTTTTGTTTTTCCATTCAATATTTTTTGAATTAACTTCCCTATTACCCCCTCATCTTTTCTGGGTTCACGCGTCTTGACTACCTCTTTTCCCTGTTTTTTGAAATACTCGTATAATCTTTCAATTTGAGTTGTCTTGCCCGATCCGTCAATCCCCTCCAGAACAATGTAGCGCCC
>DATLNW010000087.1:0-4801 GCA_035536575.1 Lysobacterales bacterium | reverse complement strand
TTTCTTTTTTTTGGGCCGGAGATAGAGAGTATTCTGCAAGCCAGTTGCCATCCTTATCAATTGTAATTTTTTGCGGCTCGGGGGCTATTTTTTGAAAAAAAACTCTTTGGTAATTTGTATCAGGTGGTAGTGCTATGGTTGTTTTGATTGGATACAGGTTGGGATTTTTGAGATGGTAGATCAGCTCAAAGTGGTAATTTTGTTCTTCACCAAATCCAATTGATATTCCTGATTTTCCCAAATCTTCTTTATCAAACTTGAGTGAATCATTTCCAAAGTCCGGTTTTATGTATGTTGGCTTACCAAATGAAGCAGGGTGTTTCACCTCAACTGAAAAAGTATTAAAATCCGCTGGATTTGATATTCCTGGAATATTTATCACCCGGACTGAGCCTGTGTTACGCGCAATGCTTCCCGTGTCAAAGGAAAGCTTAAATGTATTCTTGCTCTTAAGACCCACTGCCTTTCTATTTAAAGGCAAGTTTACTTTATACCCGCCTGTTGTTTTTTCCAATTTCGGTTTTATCTCGCCTTGTACGTCAGCGGACTTAAGATTTTTGATATCCTCAAATCCCAAAAACATTTGATACTCAGTCGCAAAGTTCTTTACAGTACTATTGGTAAGTGAAATTGCAATATCAGCCCGTGTGATGCCTGACCCTTGAACGTCATATACCACCTGATAGTCGGTTATGAAGTTTGAAGCAAAGACAGGGGAGGGTTTTAATACAGATAAGGATAATATTAAAAAAACAAATATCTTTTTGAGAAATTTCAGCATGATTAAGGAATTAGGATTAAAGATTAAAGATACAAAAAGTGGATTCTTAATTCTTAAATCTTATCTCTTAAATCTCATCATATTATAGTACTTTTTTCAAGAATTTTCCTGTCCAGGAATTAGGGTTTGCAGCAATTTCAGCAGGGGTTCCGGTTGCTACTATTTGCCCGCCCTTTTCGCCACCTTCCGGGCCCAGATCAATTATATATTCAGCATTTTTGATAACATCGAGATTATGCTCAATTACGATTATTGAATTACCAGCGTCCACGAGTCCCCTCAAAACATACAGCAATTTTTCAAGATCTGCAAAATGAAGTCCGGTGGTCGGTTCATCAAGCAAATACAAGGCGTCCCTGCCTTTTTTTGACAGCTCGGTTGCCAGTTTTACGCGCTGGGCCTCACCACCCGAAAGTGTGGGAGCAGGTTGACCGAGTTTTATATATGAAAGACCTACATCATTAAGAGTTGAAAGCTTGCGGGCAAGTGGGGGAACAAAGGAGAAAAAATTTACAGCTTCTGCAACACTCATGTCAAGAACGTCTGCAATATTTTTGCCGTTAAAATGTACTTCCAGCGCTTCGTGATTGTATTGTTTGCCCTCGCATACCTCACAAGCGATATAAACATCAGGCATAAATTGCATCTCTATTTTTATTTGCCCCTCACCCTCACACGCCTCGCATCTGCCGCCCTTAACGTTGAAGGAAAATCTTCCCGGTCCGTAGCCTCTTAATTTTGCTTCTTTGGTTGAGGCAAAAAGTGTACGCATGTATGTAAAAGCGCCTGTGTATGTTGCAGCATTTGATCTTGGTGTTCTGCCGATTGGGGATTGGTCAATTGCAAAAACACTTCTTACATTCTCAGCCCCCTTAAGTTCACCAAATTTGCCAGGTTTTGTTGGGTGATAAGCATTTTTCATCTGCATAAGAGCGTGAAACAAAATATCATTAATTAGAGTTGATTTTCCGGATCCTGAAACGCCGGTCACTACAACAAGTTTGTTAAGCGGGAAATCGACATCCAGATTTTTAAGATTATGCTCAGATGCTCCAAGAAGTTTGAAAGATTTTTGCCCGCTTGCGTGGTGGAAGTTTATTTCATGCTTTGCGCTCTCTTCTCCTTTGTTTAGTTCAATTTTTTTTCTGCCTGACAAATAAGCACCTGTTATAGAATTTTTGTCTTTTTTAATCTCATCAATTGTGCCGCGCGCGATTATATGCCCTCCCTGAGTCCCGGCTCCCGGTCCGAAGTCAAAGATATAATCACTTGATTCCATTGTGTCCTGATCATGCTCAACAACAAGAACTGTATTGCCCAAGTCTCTGAGTTTTTTTAAGGTTTCAATAAGTTTGGAATTATCCCGCTGGTGAAGTCCGATTGATGGTTCGTCTAGTACATATAGAACTCCAGTCAGGCCACTTCCGATTTGTGAGGCAAGTCTGATGCGTTGCGCCTCTCCCCCTGAGAGAGACCCCGCAGAACGTGCGAGGGTTAGATATTCCAACCCCACATCTTTTAAGAAAGTAACACGTTCGATAATTTCCCGCAATATCATTTTTCCAATCTCCTGCTCGCGGTTACTTATGATACCGGAAAGCTTTTTTATAAACTCCAAAGCATGCTCTATTGACATGTCAGAGACGTCAACTATTGATTTGTCATTGATAGTTACTGAAAGTGCCTCTCTTTTCAGCCTGCCCCCCCTGCATCTGTCACATGTCTCATAACGCATAAATTTATCAATCTGTGTCCTTAAGTACTGAGAGTCTGATTCGTTATATTTCTTTTTAAGCTCCCCTGCAACTCCCCTGAATGGCTCGCTAATCGCAGTTGAGCGACCCCAGCGGTTCTCTCCTTCAACATAATATTCTTTTTCACCTGTTCCGTTAAGAAGTAATTCCTTTTTTTCCTCTGAAATCTCAGAAAATCGTTTGTTAAGCGGTATATCATGTTCTTTGGCAAATGTCTTAAGAGTTCTGGCAAACCATGTATCGTTATTTATAGTATTGAAAAAAGGCGTAATTCCGCCCTCGTTTATGGATAGGTTTTCATTAAATACTAGCTCCGGATCAGCATCAAGTATGCGCCCAAGACCGGAGCAGGCAGGGCATGCACCATGCGGAGTGTTGAAAGAAAATATCCTCGGTTCAATTTCAGGAAGAGAGATATTACAAATCGGACATGCAAATTTTTCAGAAAAAAGATAATCCTCAAGCTTTGTTGGTTTTTCAGGCATCATTAGTGAGGCATCAAGAATTCTTGAAACGATCATCTCGCCCTCGCCAAATTTTAAGGCTTGTTCAACATCAGTTGAAAGCCTGAGTCTGTCAGTGTCCTTTGTAATTGTAAGCGCGTCTATTACAAGATCAATTGAGTGCTTGTTTGTCTTTATAAGTACAACGTTTTCTGTTAAGTCATATATTTTTCCATCAATTCTTACTTTGGAATATCCTCTTTTTTTAAGATCTTTAAAGAGCTCGTTGTATTCTCCCTTTCTATCTTTAACAAGAGGGGCTAGAAGTAAGACTCTGTGCTGCTTGATACTTTTATCCTTATTTTTATTGGGCATATCAAGTATTGAAGTTACAATTTGTTCTTTTGAAAGACTCGCGATTTCACGTCCACAGTTGGGGCAATGCGGGTGCCCGATGCGGGCAAAAAGCAAACGCATATAATCATAAATCTCAGTGACAGTCCCGACAGTTGAGCGGGGATTGCGGCTTGTTGATTTCTGATCAATAGAAATGGCAGGCGATAGTCCTTCAATCAAATCCACATCAGGCTTTTTCATGGTTCCCAAAAATTGTCTTGCGTATGAGGACAGACTTTCGACATATCTTCTCTGTCCTTCGGCGTATACAGTGTCAAAAGCAAGAGAAGATTTGCCACTGCCTGACAGACCTGTGAATATCACAAGTTTATTTTTTGGGATCTCAAGATCCAGATTCTTCAAGTTATGTTCCCGAGCTCCTCTAATTTTTATATTTTCCATATTATTGAGGTTGCCTGTCCCGCATATGCGCCCCTCCGCCTGTCCGCCTCTGGCGGAACGCGTGGATCCGCCAAATGGCGGATAAATTCCAACCACGGGAGGAGGTAAGAAATGTGCTGGGATGTTCTCGTGCGCCTTTAACGTTTATTTTATCCATATTTATGCTGCTTTCTCCGTATTTGCGCTCTTTCGATGCGAGGATGTAAACCTCGAGAGAAAGTAAGCATAATATGGAGATCAATTATTATAGAGGAAATATTTTGCTTTGGCAATCCGTGTTTAATCAAAAATCACAAAACTATTGACAACAAATTGGAAAAGGTCTATATTTCAAAATAATCTATTATGATAGAAGCAATTACTGCAAAACAGCATGATCCTAGTTGGACTGGAGAGTTAGGCGGGACGCCTAGTACAGAAAGGTTTAACGAACCTTTGAAAAGCGCACATTTAGTCCAAATTGCCGCTATTGAATTGGGATTGAAGGTTGCGCGTGAGGCAGGCGAAGGGGGAGTTTATGTTGCGGCAACTTGGAAGGATTCGCATCCAGTACAAAGAAGAGTTCCTGTAGGTCAAATAAGATTGTGCGTAGATTTTTCAGATAATCCTGATGCGCGCCCGAACTTTAGAAAACGGCTTATGGAACTAAGAGCTGAATCAAATTCAATTAAATCTGCTTAATAAATATTTCACTTCTTTTTTCTTCTTCTCTGTTACTTTTATCATCACAACACCGCGATCCGGTTGACCGTAGAGTACTACAGAGTCAAGTGGGGAGAGGGCAACTACAGGGAGAACCAGAAGGTCTTCCTCGCCATCAACTATTATTAATTGCTTGCGTTTCGTCTCTGAAAAGTCATCAAGTGCTTTTCTGATCATACCTACTGCTCGTCTCTCGATATTCCCGGGCGAATTGTCAGTTTCCATTACATTGTCTATTTTTGATATTTCCGCCAAAGCCTTTTTCTCTTTATCGCTTATCGCAACGCGTCTGGTTTTGTAATCAACAATGCTTATATCAGCTT
>DATLNW010000086.1:0-3344 GCA_035536575.1 Lysobacterales bacterium | reverse complement strand
TTAATGCAGGGAGAATTTAAAGCTGTTTATGTAGAAACGAACGAGCAGCTTATTCATCTATCGAGATATATCCATATCAATCCCCTAGTGGGCTATGTTACAAAAGATTTGAATAAGCATCCGTGGTCTTCGTATCAGGAGTATATGTCAGAAGCGAAATTTCTTTGTTCAAAAGAAATAGTCATGGATCAGTTTAGATCAAAAGGTGAATATGAGCAATTTGTTCTGGATCAAGAAGATTATGGCAAGAAGTTGGAAAGTATAAAACATCAATTATTGGATTACCCGCGTGTGTAGATTTACTTACACCCCAAGGGTGCAAAATTTTGGCACTTGATTTGAATTTATAATCTGCTGTATAGTAGATAGTCATGGACGACAATGGTCAAATAGTTGAAGGGGAAGTAGTTGAACCTGAAGTAACCCCAGCCCAAGGCTCTGACACTGGCCAGGACCAGGCTGCAATTTTGATAAGCCTTGATGAGTTGATTCAGAATCACATTGAGTCAATCGCCAAGCTCAAAGAGGAGCTAAAAGGTCAACGCGAGATGTTTGAGGATTCATTTAATAATAGTCCTGTTTATCATGATCATGATGAAAAGGCAAAAGAAGCTAACAAAGCCAAGATGATGGTGAAAAAGCAAATAAGTTCCCAGCCTTCGGTTGCTATGTTGGCTCAAAAAGTTAAAGATATGAGAATTGATATCAGTGAAAAAAATAAAACGCTTTCTGATCTTGTCGCAGATTATAAGGAGAAGACCGGTGCTACCCAAATTGAGACGAGGGATGGAAAAATAATGGAGATTGTAAGCACTGTAAAACTGGTTAAGAAAAACTCCAAATTCAACCCTTAAAATTCTTGTGTTATACTAATCCTCAAAATGAAAAAGATATTTGACCATCTTCACTCTGTTCTGCCCTATCTTCTGGTATTTATCGGGTCTTTACATACACCTAGTGACCCTGATCTGGGTTGGCATCTGAAATATGGTGAATATTTCTTTAAAACAGGACATATTCTTCGTGACAATACTTTTTCCACACTCATGCCTGATTACAAATGGGCAAATACTTCATGGGGAGCTGATTTGATTACATATCTTACGTTTAATATGGGAGGATTTTTCGCTTTGAGCATATTAGGAGCAGTTGTTGTTACGCTAACATTTTATTTTTTCGCAAAAGCTGCCAAGCTTAATACTTGGGATCAGGTATTCTTATTTCCCTTACTTCTATTTCTTCAAAACCCGATTAACTCTGTTTCATTTAGAGGCCAGCAGATAAGTCTATTATTATTGGGCATTTTGTTTTACTTATTAAGTCTATATGATAAAAAACCTAATTTCATATATTTTGTCATTCCCCTGTTTTTTGTGTGGGTCAATCTTCATGGTCAATTCATACTTGGACTTATATTGCTCGCAGGTTGGATAGCTGCATATTGCATGCAGCAATTAATTATAGATATTGATAAAAAGAACATAATTAATTCGTTAAAAGATTCTCTTACAGATAAAAAAAGAGAGTTTGGAACTTTAATATTGGTAATTATTTTATCTGTCATTTCAACCTTAATAAACCCCTTTGGTATGGGTGTTCATCAAGATGCAATATCGCATATCGGTAGTCCGCTTTTGAAAAGTATCTCGGAATATCTACCTTTTCAGTCGCTATCACAAGCCTGGTGGAACCAGGTTATAGTTGCAATTTTGCTATTTGTCGGATTATTATTTTTCATATTTAGGGGTGAATTTTTTAAAAAAATTCCATTTCTTGCATCAGTTTTATTACTTTACATATTATCTTTTTCTGTAAGAAGATTTGCATGGCCAGCGTACTATTTAATACTTCCATTGCTACAACCTATTCCCGGTTTATTCAAACCAGATTCAAAGAAGATAACTAAAATATCTGCATCTGTTATGTTGTCAGTCCTTATCATTATTAATGTTTCAGGCAAACTTCCTCTAAATAATTTTCAAAAATTTAATTGGAATAACTATTGTAATAGTCAAAACATGCTTTGTTCACCAAAAAGCGCAGAGTTCTTAAAAGAACATGAACTTACGGATAATTTGTATTCACTTTATGGATGGGGAGGGTATCTTTTGTGGAATCATCCTGAGATCAAACCGACGATTGACGGACGCATGCATATGTGGAGGGACGAGAATGGAAATAGCGGCTTTGAGGAATATTACGCGGTTGAACAAAATATCCAAGATATTGATAAGACAAAGTACGATACTGCCTATATATCATCAAGTAAACCCGTCTACAGACGGTTATTGGAATTGACAAATGAGGGAAAATGGAAAGTTGTATATCAGGATAAAAACGCCGGAATTTTTGTTAGAAACTAATTGCTATTTATTGCTTTTTCAATTTTGGCTTTGAATTGTTCGTATGGTAATCCCCCGGCCTGCAATTCTCCGTTGATATAAAATGTCGGTGTTGAATTGACGCCAACTGCATTTCCATCTGCCTGGTCTGCTTTAATTTTCCCTTCATACTTCTTGGATTTTAAATCCTCTTTGAATTTGTCCATATCCAAATCCAACTCACTTGCGTACTTTTCAAAAAGTCCATCCGCTTTATTGCTTTCTGACCATTCGGACTGATTTTCAAAAAGAAGATCATGCATTTCAAAGAATTTTTTCTGTGCTCCTGCTGCTTCTGCTGCATTTGCCGCTTTCATCGCATTTTTGTGCATTGGAAGTGGGTAGTTGCGGAAAACAAAAGTTACATCATCTTTGTATTCTTCAAGCAGTTGTTTGACAATCGGGTGAGAGGCACCGCATGCGGGGCACTGAAAATCACCAAATTCCACAAGTGTTACTTTGGCATTTTTTGCCTCAACTTTATGACTATCCCCTTTTACCAGGAGTTTTTGATCTACCGGGGGTTTGGGTTTATCGGGTGTCGAACTTCCTCCCATGAAAAAAGCTCCAACTACTACAATTAGAACTGTTGCAATTCCTATACCTGCTAATATTTTTGTTTCGTTGCTCATATAGATGCGAATTTCTACAAATTGTATGCGAATATTTTCGAATACAAATATTATAACCTGATAACTCTCTCTTGACAAGAGGGAGATCGTTTGGTAATATCACACACACTGCTCAAGCTCACTGCTTCAGAATTTTTTAAATATTATGCAAGCAACATTATTAGTTAATAAATTTGGTACATATCTTTCTGAAATTTCTTCTCAGGCATCAAATGCCGATGGTGCTTCTACTTCAGGATCAGGTCCAACTATTAATATGAGATCAAAAAAAATGAAAAGATTTTTTAGAAATTCCAAGATGTTACCTTTTCTTATAGTGGGAGGGGTTATT
>DATLNW010000085.1:0-4730 GCA_035536575.1 Lysobacterales bacterium | reverse complement strand
TTAACTCCTTCTGCACAGCCGGCTTTAAAACGTCTGCGAATTTATCAACTATAATGCATTCATCAACACATCCAAAGTCTCCATTTGTTTTGTAGTGCTTTGTGTATGTTTTTTCCCGTCCCTTCTCACAAACAATCAGATTTTTAAAACCCTCATCTTTTGCACCCCGTGCCACCTCAAGTCCCGAATGACTGCCGATCGTTGCGATAGTTATATTTGTTTTATCCATTTTTTAATTCTATACCAATACCTGAAAGTTCCTCAACAAAAAAATCTATACCGTCTGTCTTGAGCTTAATATATCCTGTATTCTCAATTTTTTTACCTTTTAGTCCTTTATAGCTAGTAACTCCTAAGTGAATTAAAAAGGTTCTCATCAGGGCAACGTGACCAATTATAAGAACTTTTTTTCCGGCATATGCAACTGCAATTTCGCGAAGCTTTGTTATAAAGCGGGATATTAACTGTTCATCGGTCTCACGTCCTTCTCCAAACGGAATTTTTTTCCACTCCTCAAAGGGTAAATTTTCGCGCATCTCCACAAGATGACTTAATTCCTCCTCAACTTCTTTAATTATTCTACCTTCAAGTGTTCCTGAAAACCGTTCTTTGAGTGCTTTTTCAGTAAGCACTTCAAGTTTGTGCTCCGCGGCAATGATTGCTGCAGTTTCCTGGGCGCGGATTAAAGGGGACGCAAATACAATATCAAATTTTATTTTTTTAAGCTTTGTAGCTGCAATTTTCGCCTGTTCTTTTCCTTTTTCAGTTAATCCTTTATCAAGTCCATAAATATCTGCGGGGTAGTTGGCCTCTGATTGACCGTGGCGAAGTATATACATTATGCAGTAATTATCATTTTTCATAATCAGTGTTTGAAAGCCCTTACCCCTGTCATTATCATGGCGACTCCTGATTTATCGCAAGCATCAATTGTTTCCTGATCTCTTATTGATCCGCCCGGCTGAATTATCGCTTTAATCCCTGCTTTTATGAGTATATCAGGTCCATCAGAGAATGGGAAAAATCCATCGGTTGCTGCGACTGCTCCTGTTAAGGGCTTAACAGCTTTTTTGACACAAAGTTCACAACATCTTTTCCGGTCTTGTTGACCAACTCCTGACGCGACTAGTACCCCATGTTTTACTGCTACAACACAATTTGATTTACTGACCTGGGAAATTTTCCAGGCAAAAAGAAGATCATCAATCTGTTCTTTAGTTGGTTTTTTCCTGGTAACACATTTAAGATCTTTTTTTGTCAGTAAATAATTATCAGTATCCTGGACTAAATAACCACCTCTTATTTTCTTTAGTTCTTTATATTTTCCACGTGTTGGTTTTTCAAGAGATTTATTTTCGAGTAGTTGAAGCCTAGGTCTTTTGGAAAAAATTTCCAAAGCCTCTCTGCTAAACTTGGGTGCTGCTACAATATCAAAAAACTTTCTATCAGCAACCATATCTTCGGCAAGTTTTTTGCTAACTGTTCTATTTAGTATTATTACTCCACCAAAGGCTGCGAGAGAATCGCCATCAAACCAGGCTTTTTGAAATGCATCTTCTATGGTTTTTGCTACTGCCGCTCCACAAGGATTTGCGTGTTTTACAATTATACAGGTCGGTAATTTATCTCCAATTAAGGACATTGCCTGGATATCTGCATCCAGATCAAGATAATTACAATATGATGGTTCTTTTCCCTGAAGCGATTTAAAGTTGCCAAGCCCCAACTGGTCCATGCTTCCATTTTCTTTAAAAAATATTCCATCCTGATGGGGATTTTCTCCGTAGCGTAATTTGCGGCCATTCTGCAATGAAATAAATTGATTTTCTCCATCCATTTCGCTTTGATAGTAATTTGCAATCATGGAATCATAATTCGCAACATAGGAAAAAGCTTTTGCTGCAAGTTTTTTTCTCAAGTCTTCATCAGTTTGTGAGGTTTTCAATATTTGCTCACCAATTGTTTTGTAGTCCGTCGGATCTGTGACTACCGTTACGCTTTTATAATTTTTGGCAGCGGAGCGAACCATAGTCGGACCGCCAACATCGATCATTTCAAACCCGGGCTTGTCGGCAAAGTCATAGAAGTTACAGACAACAAAATCAATATTGGGAGTTTCAAGCTCCTCAGTTTGTTTTACATGACTTTTATTTTTCCTGTCAAATAGAAGTCCTGATGCGATCTGGAAACTAATTGTTTTTACTCTTCCGTCAAAACTTTCAGGGGATTTGGTGATTTCCTCAATCGGAATAATTTTTATTCCGTTTTTAATCAAATGCTTGGCAGTTCCGCCGGTTGAGATAATTTGTATGCTCCTTTTTGCAAAAGTTTTTGCTAGATCAACAATACCGGTTTTATCATAAACGCTGATCAGCGCGTATTTTTGATTGTTTTTTTGCTTACTTACCATCTTAATCCAATACTTGGGGCAGAGTATCGTTTGTGATTGCGTTTTTTATTTCGCGTGCTATACGTCTTCCAGTACTCATAGGTATATCATAATAAAGCCATGAGTATGGAGAGCCGTTTATAAATAGATTGGTACCTGCAACAATTCTGCATGAAATTTCAATTACAAAGAATTCCCGCTCAGGACTGATTACTGTTTCAAGACAGAACGGTCCAAATAGCCCGCGTTTATCAATTAGTTTTTTAGATGCCTCAACAGCACGTCGTCCCATTTCATATGCTTCAGCAAGCATCCCTTCTCTTAAGACCAATGAACTATTGCCGACAACCACATAGCTTGGCTCTATCTTAAGTCCTTGCTGCCCTGACAGGGGAATTCTTCCGAGCGAGTCAACATTGGTCTCATATCTTTTATCGATACTCAATATTTCGAGCTTGTCATCAAGCGGGGAGTAGAAATAATGAATATAAAGAGGAACTCCGATAACATATTCCTGAATTATAAATTGTTTGGAACCCATGTTGTCAATTTTATTTTTGTAGTCTTCCTTGTCTCTTGCGTAAAAGTATCCCTTACCTCCTGCTGCGCCATATGACTTAACAATAACAGGGTAACTTATATCATCAATGTTTTTAAACAGCTTGGGAACATTTATACCGGCTTTTTCAAGCCACTCACGTTGCTTCATACGGTCCTCCTCCCAGTCCAGAACATGCTTGTTGCCGTAGTACATTACATTCATATTTTTATTCGCATTAAAGCCAAGATATGCAACGAACGAGCCGTGTGGAATAAGAATTGCATTTTTTTCATTCAGCTCTGCCTCAATTTTGGGAAATTCTGAAAAAGAGGGAACAGTCATGTGTTCATCAATAAATGGAAAGCTTTTGTAGAACTCCGCCCGGTCAGGGGTCGTGATAACGAGAGTATCAAACTCTTCATCCTTGGCACCCTTGAGGATCTGGAGTGCTGAGTGACTTCCCAGCGTTGCGATTATGTGTTTTTTATTTTTCATGTTACTTAAAGTATTCTACAGCATTTTTGAATATTTGTAATCCGGGACCTTTACCGGGAAGCTTTTTACCTATCCGAATAAGCTTTTCTTTTTCCAGTTGCCAATTGGGAAGCTGGTTAAAAAACATTCCACGCTCAGGATGGGGCATAAGGCCCAATATGCGTCCTGTTTCGTCAGTTATTCCTGCGATATCATCAATCGAGCCGTTGGGATTTGCCGGCAAATCCAGGTAGTTACTCATCTCGCCTTTTATGTATTGGAGGGCAATTTGATTATTTTTGCGAAGTTTTTTCAGGTTTTCCTCTGTTGTAAAAAACTTACCTTCACCGTGGGCTATTGGGAGAGATAAAGTATCAATGCCTTTGAGCCAGGGTGTTTTGGAAACAACTTTCATATCTGTCCAGCGGGTGATTAGGCGTGCTGAGTCATTGTGCACCAATGCTACCTGCTGCTGCCCATAATTTTGCGCAAGTCCGGGGACAAGACCCAGATTGTGAATAATCTGGCAGCCATTGCAGATACCGATGACCAATTTATCTTTCTGAATGAACTTGGTTACTATTTCCCACAAGTGGTTCTTGATCTTATTTGCATAGGCATTTCCTGCCCCCGTATCGTCTCCATAAGAAAATCCGCCTGGAAACGCGAGTATTTTATACTGATCCAACTTATATCTTCCATCAACAATATCATTGATGTGAACAATATCAACATTTGCTCCTGCTATCTCAAAGCCGTATGCTGTTTCCTCTTCTGAATTTAATCCATATCCTGAAAATACAAGTACTTTTGGTTTCATATTAATATCCCTCAAATGTTCTTCTATATGCTTTTACTGCGTTATCAAGTTTTAATTTTAAAATATCATCTCCTTGTAGTCCCTTGATTTTAATAATTGGTTCTTTTGTAATTTTTCCTATCTCCCGGAATTTATTTCCTTTCATGACCGCCTCAAAATCATTTTTATTACCCGGAGCAATTGTTAAGAGTATTCTTCCCTGACTTTCAGAGTACAATGCGAAATCATCACGGGTAACATTGCCCGTCAAATTTTTTAGCGAAACATCAATTCCCAACCCACCTCCTATTGCTTTTTTGGCGAGTGCAATACCCAGGCCTCCGTGTCCTATACTGATGCTTGAGGCAATCAGATTTTTCTGGACAGCATTGTAAAAAGCATCATACAGTTTTTTATTTACTCCAGAATTTACTTTGGGGACCGTATTTCCTGTTTCGTTGTTGATTGAAAAATATTCAGATCCGGCAAGTTCATCATTGGTTGCACCCAGAATATAGACCAAATCT
>DATLNW010000084.1:0-7127 GCA_035536575.1 Lysobacterales bacterium | reverse complement strand
ATAAGATGTGTAGAAGTTATTGAAGCTGATTAAGAACAATGTTTACTCCCCGAGCCCAACTACCATTACTACTGGGGGTGTACATAGTCATAATTTGATCTGCTGTAACAAGTCCCCGGCTCTTATATCTGGTGGCCAGTGCTTTTGTTACTGTGTAGATACCTTCTTTATAGTCAGCAAATCTTGTGACTTTATTTCCATAAATACCAAAACCCCAACAATTGAATGAGTTTACGGGTATTTTCTTACATAGAGTAGATTCCTGCATAGCAATTGCCGGAATAAGGCGGTGGTCAAGTCCGTACTCCTCCGCTGCATTTACAATATCTACGGAATACGGCTCCAGTGGCGAGTTGTAGCGCGCGAGAAATTGTCTTATTTTTTCGGCTTTCCCATTCTGGCTCTCGATGATGTTCCCTGCGATAATGTTCTGGTTTGAGGGGAGTGCTGCATATGCAACTGTTTCCCGGTACGATGTTAGGGAGGATTTTTGGCTATAAGTATTAAGGGCAAGAACAAGACCAATAATCATGGCAAGAGGCGTAATTGCCAGGAGAGATGAAGCAAGCAGTAACTTTCTCATGGGCATGTATATATTTGCAAAATATCACTGCGTTGTCAAGTACGTTCGCATCTGATAAAATTAACGCTGGACACGCTGCCGAAGTGGCGGAATTGGTAGACGCGCACGATTCAGGTTCGTGTCTTGTTAAAGAGGTAGGGGTTCAAGTCCCCTCTTCGGCACAAAATAATTCTCTATCAAGTGGTTGTCAAAATGCGTAGCATTTTGAAAGAGGAGCAACCGATGGAAAGTTGAAATCCGAATAAAATGAGGATGAAGGCTGCAATCGAGTTGCGACGAGCGGATGTGGTGAAATGGTATACACGCTACCTTGAGGTGGTAGTGCTCGCAAGGGCGTGGAGGTTCAACTCCTCTCATCCGCACAAATTAATTGTTATACAGAAATTATCCTGCTATAATGCCCTCTATGACAGAGCAAGATGGACCAGACCAATACAAACTAACTTTTGAATATTGGAATGGGCACGGACCAGAAGACGAGTGTTAACCAAGAGAGCGATACGTATTAAAACCTGGTGAGGGAGTTAGTAATGCCCGTAGAAATCTAAGCGCAGAGAGGTATGCCAGAAAAAGACTAAAAGATTTTTTGAAAACGTCAGGCAAAACCCCAGTGCGATTTTATAGAGAAGGACAGGTGTTTGATGCCAATGAATTTCCAGCCGGAACAATTATACAAACAGAGGAGGAGCGTCTAGGCCTAAAGGGAGAAGGGGCTACTAACTACAGAGCAGAAAAATTCTGGGGAGTATTGGTCCCAGGCATAGATGGTAAAATACAGCAGGTACGAAGGTATGAGGAAGATCTACCATTCCTGGGACTTGCAGATTTAACCGAAGTGAAAGTGGGAGAAGTGGAGCATCATATTTGGGTCAGACAAGACGAGGTTCGGGGATCACTAAACAGAGTTACTAGACTTGTGGTTTACGAAATGGGTCAGGATGTTAAAGGAAAAAGAGAAAGAAAATTTGCTTTACCAAATCTGAGGGTTTTGTTTCCGAAACCTCAATCAGGAATGGCTTAAGCAACTGCTCGCATCAAAATTTCAAAATGCTGGATAATCGGTTCAATCTATAGTTCCGTACAGACTTAATACTTGAGATTAGAAATTAACAGGGGTAAGAATCCAGCTTTGATTTTTAGCAGAAGGCTCCTGAGCTTTTACCACTGGTTTATCTTCTTTCAATATAGACTCTAGAAGCTCCTCATTTACCTTATTTAAATCTTTATCCTTGCTTGAAAACGGAACAAAATATGCGTCTTTTGGCAATTCTGGTATATTCTTACCATGGATTAAATAATTCATTAATTTTTCCGTTAATGATATATTTTTTATTGTTTGATTTTTATTGCTCATAATAAAATTATACACCTAATTATATTAAAGGATTGTAATAATACAGTAAATGTTTTATTAATACAAGTCAAGTCCGCTATTTTTTAAAAATTTACTTCTATATGCCATATAATTTTTCTTAATATCTTTATTGCATATCCATGTTAATTCACCATCTTTATTTTTGTATTTTTTAATTCTTGCATTATCTTCAATTATTTTTTCATCTATTAAAGATAGTCGTCTATGGCGATGAAGCTCACCATTTCCACCATGATCATCAAATCGTACAACCCACTCCCATTGCTCATCAATTAATATTTCATAAGATACGTTTTGTATTTTCCTAATATTATTCTTCTTATTACGTAAAACGGAGAAAGAAATCCTGTCTGTAAATGCTTTATTTAGTGGAACTCTTCCTATTTGTTCATGTAGTTTTTCATCGGGTTTTATAGGTGTTAAAATAAGAAGAGGTTTTTTATGTTTTCTTATTTTTTTCTGCATTCTATGTATTTTAGCATCTCCTAAATAAATCTTCTAGTTATTTAATATTTCATCCTAAAAGCTATAAGGCTTAGAATTATCAAGCAAATGCTAGTCTCAAAATTTCAAAATGCTGGATAATCGGTTTAATCTACATTTCATGGAGGGCACCAAGTGCAACATGGGTTAAAAAATCCTGCATGGCGAAGTTGCCTTCGGATTTCCCCTCCTTTATATATATTCCTTTTATACATTGGTATTTCTACCGCTTCATATCCGGCGTTTGCAAAAATTCCATTTACCCAGGGGTTGTTCCCGACTACTGCGCCGATTTCCCCTGTCCTTTCGATGGTTTTCTGAAGCCATAGATTATCATCATCATGATCAGTCAGATGAACGATATTATTTACCCTAGACCTAATTCCCTCTCTGCCTAGCGATTTATCAAGTAGTAAATGACGTTGTAATGCAGAAAAAGGGTTGTCATTGTCTGTAGTGCTTGAGCTTCCAATGCCAATGATTACTGAATTAGATATCTCCAGAGCCTGATGTATAAGATAAATATGTCCCCAATGTAAAGGTTGAAATCGCCCAATTACAAGAGATACGTCATATATTTTCTGACTTTCTGTTTCTGGGCTATGGGAGGCATTGCGATTGGCCTGCCATGAAGACGGAGGGAGCGTAAAGCATTCAAGCAGTGCCAAGCTTGGTAATAGGTGTTGACTCTCAGTTGGGTTCTTTCTAATTTCTATCATATATTCATTATCTGATTATTAGAAAGAAAATTCAACATTTATGATATGCCATTGATTGAAATTCAAATATATTCTATAATCTATGTTCAAAGGACGATTAGCTCAGTTGGTAGAGCGCTTCATTTACACTGAAGATGTCGCGGGTTCGAATCCTGCATCGTCCACAGTTCATAGTTATATTTCTTCATTTTAAATATTGCTAAAATTATTATCCAGCAAGTATAATACTCTCTTAAGATGAGAGAAATAGAATCATTATCAGATAATCCAGATACACAGCGAATCAAACGTCGCAATAAATTAAAAAAGGTGGGTAGAGGGGCTTTTAAAACAGTATCTGCTGCTAGCTTGGGTACTCTGGCATTTTTGGCGCCTGAGGGATCCGAGCATACAACAACTCCACATGGAATTGTATGGGAGGCAGAACCGGTGTTTGGTAATAGAGGAGTTGTCATAGAAACTTCCCTTGGGGATGGAATTCTCCCCGCCTTTAGGGGACCTTTTGGGTTAAACGTCCGGATTTCAGATATTCCAGTTGAGCGGACGCTGGAATCGTTTCAGAACGGGGACAGTTCAGAAAGTCTTGTGGAAAGCTTTGAAGAGGACCTGGAAAGTATTAAAAATAATGTGTTGGAAGATTTAAAAAAGGATCTGATGATACTGGCATTGGGGGGCAGTATCGGCTGGATAGTAGGTGATGCAATTGTACGGAAAGAGAAACCAACCAGAAAAGACTTTGGAAAAATACTTGCAAAAAGCGTCCTGGCAGGCGCACTTCTTACAGGTTCTGTCACAGGCGTTGCAGCTGCAACTTATGACGAGAAAAGTAGTGAAAAAATAACATTTACGGGAGGTATTGCCTATGCGCAAGATCAATTGGGGCTTTTGGAAAAATTTGAGCAGCATGATGAGTTAATTGCACATACGGTAAATAATTATTTAAAACTATCAAAATTTCTTCAGGGAGTTAACACTGAAGGGAAGGAGCCGGAAGTTTGTCTTATGGTTGTATCTGATATTCACAGCCGTGATGTCGCCCCGCTTCTAAAAGCGATTATAGAAACAAGTTGCGTTGATGCGATACTGGATGCCGGAGATATTACGGAGTGGGGTTCTTCTTTGGAGAATGCTTCTTTTTCCGAGTTGGGTAAATTGGGGGTAAATTATTACGTTGTTCAGGGAAATCACGACTCCGGAGATACCATGGCCGCACTTCGCGCTGTTCCCAATGTTACAGTTTTGGCGGAACAGGAGGTCAATGTCAAGGGCATCACTATTACAGGTGTTGGGGACTCAGACTATTCGCCTGATGATTCAATTTCAGGCCAGGGCGACCGTCCCCAGCTTGATCAACAGACAGGACTCATGCTAAAAAAGGCTGTAGATCAACACAAACCGGATATAGCCATAGTTCATAAGCCAAGTGCGGCAAAGGAGGTAACGAAAAACGTCCGAATGGCAATTGCTGGACACACCCATACATGTGAGCCTCAGCTGGCGCAACTGGAATCGGGAACATTATTTTATAAAGTCGGTACGACCGGCGGGTCCCACCTAAGAACTTTTGACAACAAATGCAAAACATCAGAAAACGATTTGAGTGGGCAGCCCCAGACATTTTCAATAGTTTATTTTGATAAGGACAATAAGCCTTATGCGGTTGATGAATTCACGTTGTCCGGCCTACAGCCTGATGGAAAGCTTAATCTCCATGTTGCAAGAATACCTATCACATGCACAGGTCAATGTGAGAAACCCGGCCAGCAAGAAGCAGAAAAAAGTGCCGGCACCTCAACTACAGTTACAACAGCTGCTGACTAATACATATTTTTTTGATACAATAGCATTTACCGCTTATTGCTGAGGTAGCCAAGGTGGTCCCGCCGACTCGGCGGGTCTGAAGAACATGTTTTATGTTTACGTTCTCTTATCGCACAAGGATGGTAAGCTTTACACAGGTTTTTCAGATAACTTAAAACTGAGAGTTGCCAGACATAAAGAAGGAAAAGTGACAGCGACTAAACATAGACTTCCTGTAGAATTAGTGTATTATGAAGCATATAAAGCTAAACGCGATGCCACTAAAAGAGAATATTTCTTAAAACGTGGACGCGGAAGAGAGTTTTTAAAAGAGTTATTATTTTATAGTTTGCTGAGGTAGCCAAGGTGGTCAAGGCACCTGTCTGAAGAACAGGCTATGTCAGTTCGACTCTGACCCTCAGCACAAATAATTACTTTTTACCCTAAGCATTCCCAATGTTCTTAATGTTTTTCAAGTTCCTAAAAGTAAAATGTTATAGGTCGTTTTATTTCATTTCTATCGTGCCTAAGTATGAATACTATACTACTTGACAAATTAATATAAATAGTATATAATTACCCCTCAACATTTCCAAAGCCTTAAATAAGCTTTGGTTTTTGTTTTAATATGATTACTACATTAATTGCAGGCCTTATGGCGTCATCGGTTTTGACAACATCATTGCCAGCAACACCCAACCCAACACGTCACTATTCATTTAGTCAGGTTCTTGAGCAATCGGATTATTCCAATTATATTGTGCAGGAAGGTGATTATCTTTCCCTAATTGCAGAGGCTTATTATGGTGCTGAAGATTATTGGACAAACATCTGGAATGATAATCCCGAGCTTAAAGACGCAGCTCAATTGGAAGCAAATATGGTTTTGAAAATCCGGAGTACCAAAACAGTGCTTCCTGAAGCACTAAGCCCTGAGCTTGAAGAGCGCATTGCAGCAGTCAATCCTATTTATACAGATAATGAGGCTGGTGCTTCAGCAGCAGTTGTTACACCCGTAGCTGTAAAAGTGGCTACTCCTGCACCAAGCCTTGCACAGCAACCGGTTGGCGCACAAGGAACAGCCAATGCTCCACAAATATTAAACGATGCTCAAATTAATTATCTTGGAAGCTGTGAAGCAGGTATGGACCCTGCCAAAAATACAGGAAATGGTTACTATGGTGCGTTTCAATTTTCAGCCGGAACGTGGAATAGTATGGGAACAGGATACGCGCGTGCGGATCTGGCGCCACTTGATGTTCAGAAAGCAGCTGTTCAGCGTCTTGTTGCGAGATCAAGTATATTTACACAATTCCCAGGCTGTGCCAAAAAAATGCGAAGCATAGGCCTCATCTAATCTGCACAATTCCACATTTTGTAGTCGTGTCCTATTGTAGTAAGCGTTCTGAGGAGTAGGCGAAATATTTAACTTTTACCTCTTGTTTTCCGGCCCGGATTATTTTAATCCAAGTTTCGAATTAACACGGCTGCTTACAATTCTGTCAAATGTTACAACAGGATCATGCAGTCTGGTCCCTGAAAAAGAAAGTGCAATTTCGGCTCTAACAGATGCCAGATCACTTTCAGCCTGTTGGAAACGGGGATCACTTTCATCTCCAATGCAATTATTCAGTGCAAGAGCGTGCGACACAGCTTCCCTGACTAGGAGTGCGTAAGCTTTACCGGGTGTTTTCGCTACCCGGATTGCCAGCGTGTCTCTTCTTTCTTGTAATCCAATGCCTGCTCTTTCTGTCATACTTACTTTCCCACTCCAGTAGCTGGTGATATAGCTAGTATCAAAATTTGTCAATAATATCTGTGAAGCGTAGAAGACCCCTAACAAAATAAAAAAATTGCCCGTTTGCACCCATATATATCAAGCCAACAGTGACAAAATTATCCAGTTTTTTGTAGTTCCTCTACGTATCTATTGCTGCTTACTTTTCTTTTACCAGGCTCGCTTCTTACATGGGGGAATACTGGTCGTCCTAGATCTTTAATATAATGCTCTGCGACCAATGCTCTTCTTTCTGCAGTCGGTACGCTACGAGCCAGAGCGATATCTTGCAAAGGGTTTCCCGGGCCATGCTTAAATGGACGAAACTCACCCCTTCTTGGTAGTGGAGGATGGGGGTTTGTGGGTGGATCCTCCAGTGGTACAACGGGT
>DATLNW010000083.1:0-15166 GCA_035536575.1 Lysobacterales bacterium | reverse complement strand
GAGTCGGAGAAATTTTTGTCTATCACATTGATGAGGATGGAAATGTGGTGTCCAAAGAAATTCGGAATTAATATTAAGTTAAATCTGAGCCATCATTAGCAGGAACAGTAAAAGTCCTATCTAAAAGATCTCTATTCATAGTTTCTCTTACTTCCGCTCTTCTAGCTTCTCGAATTTCTTCCTGTTTCGATCGTGCCGCTTTTGCTTCTGCGAGAAATGACTCCTGTCCCTCTGGCGTTTCTTTTGCCAGCAGAATCATTGTTAATTCATGCCTCTGCCTTTGGAAGGCATGCATTTTGTCAATATCTCCAGATATAATTACTGCAACTTGATCTTCTGGTAAAACTCGGCTGGTGGGTTTTATTTGTACTAATGGCCACGTTTCACTAATTACTTTCTTATAGTCGCTATATTTTTCACCGGGCCCAGCGAGCTGAGCAACAACAACTCCCGTATCCTCTGCTGCTTTCTTAGCTATAACATAGCCTTCCAAATAAATTATTTCTCTGCGCGGACTTATTGGTTCTGGCCTTCTTGTTTCTACATGCATAATTGTAAACAAGATACTAGCACAAACTATATCAAATGTCAAGATTTTGCTGAGCAAACTTCATATCAAACATTTAAATTAAACAAAACCACAAACTCCCCCTTTGGTGCTTTCTTTTTGAAGTGAGTTACGCTTGCTGAGATTTTTTCCCGTCGTATCTCTTCATGCATCTTAGTTAATTCGCGGGTGATGACAATATCTATGTCTCCAAAAACTTCCTGCATTTCAGAAAGAGTCTTGAGCATTTTGTGAGGAGCTTCAAAAAGAATTACAGTAGTTTTGAGAAATTCCTGAGAAGCCCGGATGTTTTCAAAAAATGTCTTTCTATGCCCAGGCTTTCTTGGCGGGTATCCGGCAAAAGTAAATTTGTCTGTTGGAAGGCCGGACGTGGTCAATGCAGCAATTACACTTGATGCACCAGGTAGTGAAACTATTTTTATCCTTTCCCGTGCGCATTCGCGGATCAATTTAAATCCGGGATCTGAAATGGCCGGAGTTCCTGCATCTGAGACCAACGCAACATTCTGGTCATTTTTGAGTAGATTTATTATCTCAGGAATTCTTTGCAATTCATTTTGTTCATAATATGAAATTAGCTGAGGCCTCGGCCTTTCTGTATGTGTATCATAAGTTAGTATATGATACATATTGCTAATTGCTTGTAAAAGTAAACCGGTCCTTCTAGTGTCTTCACAGGCAATCAAATCAACTTGGAACAAAACTTCCACTGCCCGGATAGTTATATCCTTGAGGTTCCCAATCGGGGTGGCCACTACATAAAGAATTCCCATCTACCTATTTTACCACAAAAGAGGCTCAATAGCGTCTGACAAGTCCAACAACTTTACCCTGAATCTTGAGGGTCTTGGGATAAATTGGCTCCATCTGCGCATTGGCAGGGCGGAGAACAACTACTTCTCCCTCCTTATAGAACTTTTTAAGAGTTGCGAGATTGTCATCAACAAGTGCCACGACAATCTCTCCGTTCTTTGCAACCTGCACTTTTTCAATTACTACAAAGTCCCCATCAAGTATCCCATCTTCTATCATCGACTCTCCTTTGACTTGCAGCGCGTATGACGTAGCTGTACCTGATAGCATGGACGCTGAGACTTGAAAAGTGGCGTTGGGATCAGTATGGGGCTCAAGGGGTTGTCCTGCTGCAATATATCCCATCAACGGAAGCTCTATTGATGGATCAGTCCCCATAAATTTTGAGACAATATGTTCATCCATAACTTTGAGGACCCGTGAATTTCCATCAACCTTCTGAACATATCCCTTATCAACAAGGCTACGAATGAGGACATAAATCGTTGAAACACTTTTGTGCCCCGTGGCCGTTGCTATCTCACGAAGTGTTGGGGCATAGCCATGCTTTGCCTGAAACTGAACGAGAAATTCCAAAACTGTTCTTTCTTTGTTATATAAAACTCCTGGCATATCTGTATTATAATTTATACGACTATTCGTATATTTTTGTCAATCTGTCAAAACAGTGCAAAAGGGGTCAAAATCAAAAAAGTGGAATAAGTTATTCTTGCTGATATGTGGTAAAATAGTTTGCCATGAATTTTAAGCTGAAGTCCAAATTCAAACCCACGGGGGACCAACCGCAAGCTATTGAGAAGCTGACAGCCAATTTAAAAAATGATGTAAAAAATCAAACTCTTCTTGGGGTTACGGGAAGTGGAAAAACATTCACCATGGCCAATGTTATTCAGGAAGTAAGACGTCCAACACTTGTTATTTCGCACAATAAAACTCTGGCCGGTCAACTTTATCAGGAATTCCGCGATTTCTTCCCGGAAAATGCAGTCAGTTATTTTGTGTCCTATTACGACTACTATCAACCCGAGGCATACATGCCGACAACTGACACATACATTGAAAAAGAAGCTGAGATAAATGAGGAGATAGATAAATTGCGCCTTGCAGCAACAGCCAATTTGTTGACGCGTAAGGACGTAATCGTCGTTGCATCAGTATCATGTATTTACAATCTTGGATCCCCCGTTGAATACGGAAAGTTTGTACTCGAACTCGCAACGGGAATGAAAATAAGACAACAGGATATTATGCTCAGACTTTCAGATCTTCAGTACTCAAGAAATGATTATGAGTTCAAACGTGGAACTTATAGAATCCGCGGGAATACAATTGATCTTTTCCCGGCCTACGTTGATCATGGAATTAGAATGGAAACTGATGATAAATTGACCAAAATGTACGAATTCAGCCCCCTGACAGGTGAAGTCTTAAAACCACTTGACGCAACAGTGATTTATCCGGCCAAACATTACATGACGGACCCGAGAACTTACGAGGATGCTTTTGCAAAAATAAATCATGATCTGGAAATTCAAGTTAAAAAATTAACAGATGAGGGAAAACTGCTTGAGGCACAAAGAATAAAACAACGCACAAAATATGATATCGAGATGATCAAAGAAGTTGGCTATGTAAATGGAATTGAAAATTATTCAACATACTTTGACGGCCGTTTGCCGGGCCAACCACCTTACACACTCATTGACTACCTTGAGCATTCATCTGATGATTGGCTACTTCTGATAGACGAATCCCACATCACACTTCCCCAACTTCGCGGAATGTATAACGGCGACCAGGCCCGCAAACAAACCCTAATTGATTATGGATTTAGACTACCCTCAGCTCTTGATAACAGACCCCTGAAATTTGAGGAGTTTATGCGCAAGACTAATCAGATTGTTTATGTTTCAGCCACCCCAAATGATTATGAGGTTTCCCTCAGTCGCGAAAACGAAAATGGAGTTGTTGAGCAGCTTATCCGCCCAACAGGCCTTGTTGATCCTGTTATCACTGTCAAGGGTTCAAAAGGGCAAATAGATGATTTGATTACTGAGATTGACAAACGCGTTGGGAAAAATCAAAGAGTTCTTGTGACCACCCTCACAAAAAGAATGGCGGAGGAACTTACAAGTTACCTTGAGGAGAAGGGGATGAAAGTTGCTTATCTTCACTCAGATATCGTAACTCTTGAGCGGCAGGACGTTTTGGACAACTTGAGGCTTGGAAATTATGACGTTTTGGTGGGAATAAACCTGCTTCGTGAGGGACTTGACCTTCCTGAAGTATCACTTGTTGCGATACTGGACGCAGACAAAGAAGGCTTTTTAAGAAGCAGAACTTCACTCATTCAGACAATGGGCCGTACCGCAAGACACGTTGAGGCCCAAGTTATCCTATATGCTGACAATATGACCGGTTCCATGAAAGAGGCAATTGATGAAGTTGAGAGAAGACGTGTTATTCAGTTAGCATACAATAAAAAACACGGGATAACGCCTGAGGGTATTATAAAAGATATAAGGGCCAAGTTGGTTGAACAGCAAGAGGAAGCTGATAAATCAATGGATTTTTTGATGGAGCAAGCCAAAAAAGATATCCTGCTCCCCGACGAGAAAGAAAATGTGATAAAGCGTTTACGAAAAGAAATGAAATTGTCTGCGGAAAAACTTGATTTTGAATCAGCAATTGCTTTCAGAAATCAAATCAAAACCCTGCAGAAAAAATAGAGAAGAAACTACACATGCTTCTGTGCTTCATCAATAATCCCCTTCATCATCTCAACTGTTTCAACAGGAAATTTTCCCTCAGCTGTCTCAGCAGATAACATCACCGCATTAGTTCCATCAAGAACAGCATTTGCCACATCTGATACTTCAGCGCGCGTCGGAATGGGCTTGGTAGTCATTGACTCAAGCATATGGGTTGCAGTGATGACAAACTTACCTTTTTCATTACATAGCCTGATTAAATTCTTTTGAATATGGGGAACGCTTGCTAGAGGTACAGCAAGCCCAAGATCTCCTCTGGCTATCATCAATCCATCAGAGTGTTCTAAAATTTTTTTTGCATTTTTAACACCGTTTGCGGTTTCAATCTTTGCAATCAGTTTAATTTTTGAATTTTTAGGAAGCAGCTTTTTTATGTCCATCATTTCTTCTTCTGATTCGACAAACGACACAGCAAGCATATCGGTATGCTGCTTGATCATTATTTTAACCGCTTTTTTGTCTTTCTCTGACACTCCTACACCGCTTAGAGATATTCCAACTGCCGAAAAACCCTTTTTAGATCTCAAATGTCCGCCCACCACAACTGTTGTTTCAATCTCATCTTCTGACTTTCCCTCAACGACCAGCTTTATATTTCCATCATCTATAAAGACTTCCGCTCCTATATTCAAATTATCAAGTATCGAAGGATGATTGATTCCGCATCCGTATTTATCGCCTATTTTTAAATTTTTGGAAATAATAAATTTTTGTCCATGATCCAAAATCGTATTTAACAACATATCGCCAATGCGAGTTTTGGATCCACCTAAATCTCCTAAAATTAATAAAGGTTTTTTTATTTTTTCGCCTGCATCCCTTATCCACTTCGCGCGGTCTCCTATCTCTTCAGGCTTAGCGTGTGTTAAATTTATGCGGAATACATCAACCCCGGCCTTTGCCAGCTCGAGAATCATTCTGGCTGAATGCGACGCAGGACCGATTGTCGCGACAATTTTTACTTGCTTGTTTTTCATAAAAAGAATAAATCCCCGCACGGGGATCACTATGAGTATACCTCTAACTAATGTTTTTTACAAGCTCAATTGAATCGATTTCATTGAATTTATTAAGCATCACTACAACCGCATCTATTCTCATTGCCTCAGGCAGATTCATGTGAGTTGCCTTATATATCTGAGCTGTTTTGATAAGTGCTTTTATTTTCCAAAAACCGATTGCTTCAAGGCCTGTCCCGAATTGCTTTGAAGTACGGGTTTTTACCTCAACAAATGCCAACGTATCTCCATCAACTGCAATAATATCAATTTCTCCCCCTCTTATCCGGAAATTCCTGGTAATAATCTTGTAACCCTTATTCGTCAAATACCGGCAGGCAATGTCTTCCCCTGCATTTCCCTCATCAAGCTTTCTTTTGAACATAAATATATCTTATCAAACCAGTTGAAAATTTATATTATTTAAAAAGAGGCTAAGGTCTGACTTTTGGGGACTTGAGATAGTTTAGCTTTGCGCGTCTTATTAATTTTTTGGATTTTTCAGCGATTTCAACCTTTAATATATTTGGAGAATTAACCGGCCAGATACGTTCAACAGATATCTGTCCAACTTTTTTAATAACTGTGAACATTTTATTTATCCCCCGTCCCTTGATTTGGATAACTGTTCCTTTGAAAATCTGGGTACGTGTCTTTTCACCTTCCTGAATTTTCTGATGAACTTTTACGATGTCTCCCGGAACGAAATCAATTACCTGCAGCATAGTAACTTATTATACCTTAAACTGGGAAAAATCTCAATGTATTCCTTAATCTTAAATCTTAATTCCTAAATCTAAATCTTTGCGCATGCTTCTATAAAGCCGAGGAATATTGGATGTGGCTTAAGTGGTCTGCTTTTATATTCCGGATGACCTTGCGTCGCCAAATAAAATGGGTGATCAGGTACTTCAATAATTTCAACCAGTCCCTCCTTTACCGAACGAGCTGTGATGTTCATACCTGCTTTTTCAAAATCAGGCGCAAATTTATTATTAAATTCATATCTGTGTCTATGGCGCTCACTTGTCAGGCCTTTCTCGCGGTTTATCAATCCTCCGAACCTTTCATATAGACTGTATGCCCTGCTATCTTTTTTGACGACTGCCTCCCATGTTCCAAGTCTCATTGTCCCTCCATATGCGCGCCTCTCCATCAGTTCCTTTTGGGACGGAATAAGATAAATTACAGGTTTTGTGGTTTTGGGATTGTTTTCGACAGTATTTGCATCAGTCCATCCCAGTACAGCGCGCGCAAAAGCAACAACTGCTAGCTGCATACCATAGCAGAGTCCCAGATATGGAATTTTATTTTTCCTGGCATAATCGGCAGCTTGAATCATCCCTTCAGCCCCTCTCTCTCCCCATCCAATTGGGACAATTATTCCATCAGGTGTCCCGATCGTTTTCGCAACACCGTTCTTCTCAACCGTTTCTGCGTCAATCCAATTTACCTTTGTCTCAACCCCCATCTGCCAACTTGCATGGTCTATTGCGTCCAGCAGTGCCGCATATGAATCCCGCAGTTGATAATCCCCGGTTCCAAAATACTTTCCGACAATTGCAACTTCAATTGATTTTGATTTTTTCGCTTTAATCCGATCGACCATCTCCGTCCACTCGCTTATATTTGCTTTTTTAACCGGTAATCCCAATTTTTGAAGTATCCTGGTGTCCAAATCCTGCTTCTGAAGCATCAACGGAATTTCATAAACTGAAGAGAGATCGGGATTGGAGATTATATCCTCAGGAAGCATGTTGCAGAATAGCGCGAATCTATCCCTTCTCCTTTTATCAATATAATTATTTGAACGGGCTACGATAAAATCAGGTTGAATACCCAGTGAGTTCAAGGTCCTGACTGAGAGCTGAGTTGGTTTAGTTTTCGGTTCACCGAGGTGAGCAGGTGTTGGTACATAACTTACGTGAATATGTATGACATCCCCAGGGTTTTTCAGAGTCAGGATTCGGGAAGCTTCGTAATAGAATACATTTTGATATTCTCCGGCTGTTCCTCCAAGTTCAATTAGGATAATGTCTGGTTTTGTTTTACTTTCAACATCTTTAATTCTTCTTGTTATTTCATCAGTTATGTGGGGTATTGCTTCAACATCCTCCCCGTTATATTCAAATCTTCTCTCCCTATCAATAACCGTCTGATAGATTCTCCCCATTGTTATGAAGTTCTCTTTTCCCATGTCTTCGTCCAAGAATTTTTCGTATGTGCCCATGTCCATATCCCCTTCGGTCCCGTCTTCGCAGAGAAATGGATCGCCATGTTCAATAGGATTGATCGTTCCGGCATCAATATTGAGATAATTTTCAAATTTTAAGGGGGCGACTTTATATCCAGCAGACTTGAGAAGATAAGCAATTGATGCGGCGGTGGTGCCTTTTCCTATGCCTGATATGACACCTCCTGAGACAAATATATATTTAGTTTTTTTGTTTTTAATTTTTGTAAGGGGCACGATTAATGTTAACAAACCAAAACAAATTAGTCAACTGGGAAAACATTTCTGAGCGGGCCGCCAGGCGCGAGCCTCGCTCGTTTTTAAATGAGCGGGGTACGAGAATCCCTGCCCGCCTCTGGAGGGGGACTCGCTCCCCTGCTTATCCAGCTTGAGCGATGGAAGGGAATCGGACCCTCGACCTTCTCCTTGGGAAGGAGACATTCTGCCACTGAACTACCATCGCATAAAATGCAGGGAGGTAGCATACTTCCGCCCCTGTTTCGCTTCGCTCTCAGGCGGGCTCCCTCGTTTCACTCGGTCCGCCCCGGTGTACTAACCCCGCGTTAATACCCATATGATATCACGAATTTTTGGAAATTTCACTTCTGAGGAATCACTATTTACGTGGAAGATTTAATTTGGTGCCTTCGAGAATCAAATCGGGATTGGATAACTTATTTGTACGAGCTAAATCCTTCCATTTATATCCGTCTCCATAAGCTCTTACTGCAATATCCCAAAGCGTGTCACCTTTTTTAATTGTATAATTTCCGGTTGTTATTCTTTCCGATTGAAGAGAAGTAGTTGTGTAACTCGCGTCTTTTATTGTCCATTCAGGCTCAGATGTAGCATTTTTTTGTTCGGCCTTGGGAAGTTGCAATTTTTGCCCAACTTTAACATCATCGGGATTGGATAATTTATTTGCTCGGGCAATATCAACCCAATTGTATCCACTTCCATAATTTCTCTCAGCTACATTCCAAAGTGTGTCCCCTGCTTTAGCAACATATGTTCTTCCCTGCAGATGACTCATATCTTTTGATGGTTTAGTTGTTGGCTTTGCTTCTGTTATTTCTTTTGTAGGTATCGGTGTTGCTGTAGGCTTTGGTGCTTTTGTCACTACTACCTTACGGGTCGGTACTGCTGTTGGTTTTACTTTTGGAGCAACTGTCGGTTTTGCTGTGGGTTTAACTGTTTGAGTAGGTGTTGAGATGGAAGTGGGTTTTGCGGATTCAGTTGCTGAACTTATAATTGTTTCATTTTCAGTTTGAGAAATCTTGAGCGTACTTTGTGAAAGTTGGGTATCTACACTTCGTACTCTACCGGCATTTCTTGTCCGTACTAAAGAAAGGAGCAAAACTGTTCCGATGATAACGACTATAATTCCGAGGACCAGGCTTGTATATGATTCCCCAAATCTGAGGTAATCATACACACTGGGTGCTTTTTGAGATTTCTTTGATGTACTTCTTTTGATTGCCATTTTAATTTGGGGGCAGAGTATTAGGCAGAAGATATTTAACTTTAGGCATTATATCACATCTCTTCCGAAATGCAACCCATAAGAATATGCTATTATAATTGCGGGAACGTAATAATTTCTGATAGAAATTAAACGTTCCTAGCAACGTTTAAATTTGTTGCAAATTTATTTCGTTGCGGGATCGACGGGGCTCGAACCCGCGACCTTCTCCGTGACAGGGAGACGCTCTAACCAGACTGAGCTACGACCCCACTTTGACTAATAACAAATGACCAATAACTAATAACTCAGTACGGATTAGGAAATTTAACTATCCGTTATAAGTTATTTGCTATCAGCCACCTCGTATTATACTTCAATCTTGAAACCTGGTCAATGCTCTGGTAAACTTTGTCTGTGACCCTCCTTCGTTAAAACTACGGAAGGGTCTGCCTCCGAAGCATATGGGAAAAATTGTGACTAGTAAAAAAACTTCTATGTATTCAGCAACAGATCGAAAGGCGGGCGAAGGGGCATGACTAACTCAGAAATAGGCAAACTTCTAAATAATGTTGCTTCAGCTTACGCGATAACTGATGATAAAAAATACCGTTTCCAGATACTGGCATACCAAAAAGCTGCTGAGGCGATTGAAGCAACATCCACTGAGCTTAAAGAGCTTCAGAATGAGGGTAAACTCGAAGATATCCCCGGAGTTGGCCCATCAATTAAGGCCTCAATTGAGGAACTTTTGCAAAAAGGGAAAGTAAAACATCTAGATGATATTCTGGGCAAAATTCCATCAAGTGTTTACCCACTTCTGGATGTTCCAAGCATAGGTCCAAAAAGAGCGTATAAATTGGTGAGCGAATTCAAATTGAATAATCCGAAAACTGTCATTGCAGATCTGGTAAAAATTGGAGAGAGTGGAAAAATTGCAGTCCTTCCCGGATTTGGAGAAAAATCAGAGAAAGACATACTCCAGGCATTTGAAGAATTTAAGCAGGGAGCGGGAAAAACAACCAGAATGGTTCTGCCCTATGCTTCAGAGCTAGCTCAAAAAATGATTAACTATCTTATGTCTTCAAAAGCGGTTGGAAAAGCAAGTACTCTTGGTAGCCTTAGACGCAAAAAATCAACAGTAGGAGACATAGATATTGCTGTTGCCAGCAATGACCCTAAAAACGCGATTGATCATTTTGTTAACTATCCTCACATCGAGCGGATAATCGAGAAAGGTGGACGCACTGCCGCTATTTTAACTTCGGGTGGTAGACAAATCGACCTGATGGTTGAATCCCCGAAAGGATTTGGAGCACTCCTTCAGCATTTTACAGGAAGCAAAGATCACAACGTACACCTGCGGGAAATTGCACTAAAGAAAGGTTACTCACTCTCTGATTATGGTGTAAAGAAAAAAGATGGTAAAAGCACAAAAATAATTCAATACAAAACTGAAGAAAAATTATATAAATTTCTTGGGCTTTCCTGGGTTCCTCCTGAGCTCAGAGAAAACACGGGAGAAATTGAACTTGCAGCCCAAAATAAACTACCAAAGTTAATTGAACTAGCAGATATTAAAGGAGATTTCCATATTCACTCCAGCTATCCAATAGAACCCAGTCATGACATGGGACATAATTCGATGGAAGAAATGATAAAGTATGCTCTTAAACTCAACTATAAATATATAGGGTTCTCAGAACATAATCCCAGCATTTCCAAACATACAAGCGAGCAAACATATAATTTATTGTATAAAAGGAATAAATTTATTGAACAATTAAGGCTAAAGTATAATAAAAGTATACATATTTTTTCTTTGATGGAAACTGATATTTTACCAAACGGAAAATTGGCTCTTGATGATAAATCTCTTGACTTACTCGATGGCTCAATTGTTTCAATCCACAGTTCATTTAATACGGATAGAGCCAAAATGACAGAACGTGTTCTGAAAGGACTTTCACATCCTAAGGCAAAAATACTCGCCCACCCCACCGGGCGATTACTAAATGAAAGGGTAGGTTATGATTTGGAATGGAAAAAAGTTTTTGATTTTTGCGCAAAAAATAATAAGGCGCTTGAGATAAACTCATGGCCACAAAGACTTGATCTACCCGATTCATTAGTTCGTGATGCCATCAAAAAAGGCGTAAAGCTTGTAATCAATACTGATAGTCACGCTCTTGCGCACATGAACCTGATGGAATACGGTGTATCAGTTGCCAGACGCGGATGGGCACAGCCTAGTGACATTTTAAATACATATGACTATAATAAGTTAAAGGAATTTTTCAAGTCGAGTTAAACTCGACGAAGCCGCGTTTGACGCGGTGAAGGGAGGTGATTTTATGACAACTACAATAATTATTGTTATAGCAGCGGTAGTCTTATTATATTTATTGGTGGTATACAATGGTCTTGTTACTGCTAAAAACCGCATTGCAGAAGCGCTTTCCCAAATTGATGTACAGCTCAAGAGGAGAACTGATCTTATTCCAAATCTTGTTGAAACTGTAAAAGGTTTTGCCAAGCACGAAAAAGAACTTCTTGAAAATGTAACCAAAGCAAGAACATCACTTATGACGGCAGGATCAACCCATGAAAAAGCCGAAGCAAATAACATGCTTACAGATTCTCTAAAATCACTTTTTGCGGTAGCTGAGAGTTATCCTGACTTGAAATCAAGCCAAAATTTTATGGAACTTCAGGGAGAACTTTCGGACACAGAAAATAAGATTGCTTATTCACGTCAGTTCTATAACAGCAACGTTTTGGACTACAATAACAAACTGGGTATTTTCCCAAGTAGCGTAATTGCTGGGATGTTCAATTTCAAACCTACTGAGTTTTTCCAGGCCGGTGAGGAAGATAAAAAGGAAGTAAAAGTAAAGTTCTAATTACTCTCATTGCGATCAAAAAGCGGCAATCTCCGTTTAATATAATTCGGATAAATTCGCATGCGTAACCAAACTTGGGAGTTAATAAAACACTTTTGTACTTTACAATGATACTAAAACTGTACGCAAAATACGGATAAATTCGCATCTTATGAATATCTACTCAAATATCTCCAAAAATATTTGGAAAAGCTGGTTGATAATGGTTCTTTTTGTGTTATTCGCAACGACAGTGGCCTACGTTATTGGCAAGGCAACAGGATACGGGCCCTCTTATTCATTAATAATTTTTCCAATTGCAATTCTAACAAGCGTCGGAAGCTATTTCTACTCTGATAAAATAGTCCTCGCAACAACTGGTGCCAAACAAATTACAAAAAGTGACAGTCCGGAATTATTTAGAATCGTTGAAAACTTATCTATAGCCGCCGGTATTCCAATGCCAAAGGTGCATATAATTCACGACGGCGCCCCTAATGCATTTGCGACTGGTCGAAGCCCCAAGAATGCGTCAATTGCTGTGACCACCGGAATTATGGAGAGACTTAACAAATCAGAACTGGAGGGGGTAATTGCACATGAGTTATCCCACGTTAAAAATTTTGACACCAGACTCTTGGCAATAACCGCAGTTCTTGTTGGCTTCATCGCACTACTTACAGATATCTTTATGCGAAATCTTTTTTGGGGCGGGATGAATAGGGACAATGATGACAGTCGGGCAAACGCTTTTTTTCTGGTAATAGGGATTGTTCTGGCAATTCTGGCCCCAATTATTGCAAGTCTTATTCAATTAGCTGTCTCACGCAAACGTGAATTTCTGGCAGATGCATCGGGAGCCTTACTCACCCGCTACCCCGAAGGTCTTGCATCAGCGCTTGAAAAGATTGCCGCTGATCCCAAACCGTTACGAACTGCCAGCAACGCGACAGCGCATCTTTTTATCGTAAATCCATTCAAGGGCAAAAAAGCACATAGTTTTTTCACAGGCCTCTTCAACACTCACCCTTCCCTAGAAGAACGCATAAAAATCCTACGAGAGATGTAGCAAAAATCTCAACCTCACATGCTACAATTAAACAATGATAAGCATTCCTCTCATCCTTTTTGGAAAATTATTGTCCAAACTGACTAGATTTTTTAACCTCGGTGATGGATCCACGTGGCCAGGACATATTGCCCTTTCTGCAAAGCCGAACTTTATAAAAGAAGTGCTCCAGTCAAACCCCAATATTAAAGTAATAATCATCGCCGGAACCAATGGTAAGACCACAACCGCAGCACTTATAGCGTCCTCCCTGAAAAACAATGGAAAAACTGTAATCCAAAACCAATCCGGTGCGAATTTGCTTAACGGCATTGCTTCCACTCTGATACTTCGATGTAACAGGCAGGGAAAGTTGAAACAAGACTTTGCAATTTTTGAAATTGACGAAAACAATCTTACACTGATTTTGCAACAGATAAAACCTGACTATTTGATTTTGCTTAACCTCTTCCGCGATCAGCTGGACCGCTACGGTGAGGTAAATATCGTTGCTTCAAACTGGACTGAGAGCATCAGAAGTTTAACAAACAAAACAACAATGATTCTTAACGCAGACGACCCACAAATCGCTTTTTTGGCAAAAAATACGAAGGCTTATACGAAATATTTCGGCTGTAGTGATGTATCAATACATCACTACACTAAAGCGCAAGCAGCCGACTCTGACCATTGTCCAGAATGCGGAACCCAATTAGCTTATCGGCAAATTTTTTTTTCACACCTTGGAGACTGGCATTGTACTAACTGCGGACTGAAAAGACCAAAATTGGACATGGGAAAATTCCCTGTTTATCCATTACCCGGAACATACAACAAGTACAATACGCATGCAGCCGTACTCACATTAAGAGAAATTGGAATTGGTGAACATGATATCGAAAATTCCTTCCAGGACTTTAAGCCGGCTTTTGGGAGGCAGGAGATAGTTAATTACAAAGGAAAAAATGTTCAAATCTTTCTATCCAAAAACCCAACAAGTCTGAATCAGTCTTTCCAGGCAATTTCAGAATTGGGTGGGAATACAGTCCTATTTGTATTAAATGACAGAATTCCTGACGGACGGGATATATCCTGGATTTGGGATGTAGATTTTCCAAACATACAAAGTTTTAAGAATATACTTGTTGCCGGCGACCGGGTTTATGATATGGCCCTCAGATTAAAATATGAGAATATTGATAATTTCCAAACCTTTGCAAGCCTTGAAGAAGCAGTAAATCGAGGTGTGAATCTAATAGAAAAAAATGAAACTTTATTTATCCTTCCAACCTACTCCGCAATGCTTGACACAAGAAAAATATTAACCGGTAAAAAAATACTATGAAAAATAGATCAACAACATTTTACATCGTGAGACACGGGGAAACCGAATGGAACGCATTAAAACGAATTCAAGGACATAGCAATATACCGCTAAATAAAAATGGAAAAATACAAGCCAAAGAATTAGCTAAGGATCTCAGTCACATCAAATTTGATCTAGCTTTTTCCTCAGACCTTTTAAGAGCAAAACGCACATCTGAAATAATTGCACTGGATAGGAAACTAATAATCCAAACTACAGAATTACTCCGCGAGCGAGAATTTGGAAAATTTGAAGGCAAATTTGTTGAAGAACTTTCTATTGCAGCACTGAATTCTTTAAATAAAACTTTGAGACTTAAAGAACGTCATAAGCTTAGATTAGAGACAGGTGTAGAAGGTGACGAAGAATTTATTGCAAGGATATTTACCTTTCTTAGAGAAGTAGCAATTATTCACACTGGCAAAATAATATTGGTCGGAACTCACGGTGGGGTATTGCGAATATTATTAATTCATCTTGGCTTTGCAACCTACGAAACTCTTGGCCATAGATCAATTTCGAATACTGCCTATATTAAATTGACATCTGATGGTATAGATTTTTTTGTAAAAGAAACTAAGGGAATAAATATAGAATCTGTTTTAAAATGAAAATGAAGAACTATTCATTAAAAATTGGTTGGTTATATCCGGAGCTTATGAGTACCTATGGAGACAGGGGAAATGTCGTGGTTCTTGAAAAGCGCTGTGAGTGGAGAGAAATAAATGTTGAAACTGTAAACATTGATCAGAACGAAAGTGTAAACATTTTAAAAAGTGTAGATTTAATATTTGCCGGTGGGGCGCAGGACCGGGAGCAAAAAATTGTAATAGAAGACCTTCGCAAAAAGGGCAAAGCATTAAAAGACTTAATTGAAAAAGACATTCCCTCTCTTTTTGTCTGCGGCGCGCCTCAGCTTTTTGGAAATTATTATGAACCATCTCAGGGAAATAGAATTGAGGGATTAGGCATATTTGATATCCATACAGTCCATCCGGGGCCTGATAAAGAACGTTTAATTGGTA
>DATLNW010000082.1:0-25622 GCA_035536575.1 Lysobacterales bacterium | reverse complement strand
CAATAAGATGACGTGCCAACACTACTTCTTCCCGTGGTCTATTTACCCGACCATTAAAGCGGGAACGATTTAATCCAAGCGCATTACGGGCATCTTTCGCAATTTTTCTTTGAATTTTGAGGCTATTTTCAGTATCTGGATTTTCTATAACTTTTCTTACTCCAAGCACCCTGTCGGCAATAAGTAGACATACACTTGGATTTACGGAAATTCTCTGGTAAACCTCTTGCCTATATCTAAAAGGAACCTCCACCATAACGCGGAGATTGTAGCATACAATAAGCCATCGTGCAATATTGGGGCAGCCTGTGGTACTTTCCTAATTGAGGCTGATGTCAGGCTTCAGATTTGCCGCCGAGTGCTTCGAGGAATTTGTCATTGTCTTCGGCTTTTGTGAGTTGCTCAACCAGCATTGCAGTTCTTTCATTACCATCAAGCATATCCATCATCCGGCGCATGGTGACGATTTTCTTAAGCTTGTCTTCAGATAGTATTTTCTCCTCACCTCGTGTGCCGGATCTCTCAATACTGATTGCCGGGAAAATCCTTCTCTCAGCAAGCGCGCGGACCAGGTGAAGTTCCATATTACCGGTTCCTTTGAACTCTTCATAGATAAGATCGTCCATTCTGGAGCCTGTCTCAATAAGTGCAGTACCAATAATTGTCAGAGATCCGCCTTCTTGAGCATTGCGGGCTGCACCGAAGAACTTCTTGGCAGGATACAATGCCCCCGGATCAAATCCTCCTGAGAGCGTACGACCTGATGGATCAACTACCAGATTGTATGCCCGTGCCAGACGTGTAATCGAGTCAAGAAGAATTATAACGTCTTTTCCAAGCTCAACCATTCTCTTGGCACGCTCGAGAGTAATCTCTGCAACTCTGGTTTGGTTCTCTGGCGGTTCATCAAAATTACTGGCAACCACTTCACCTTTTACAGACATACTGATATCAGTTACCTCCTCAGGTCTCTCACCGATTAGGGCTGCCATCAAATGTGCATCAGGAAAATTGGCTGATATCCCGGCTGCAATCTCTTTAAGGATTGTTGTCTTACCGGCCTTGGGAGGAGAAACAATCATTCCCCGCTGGCCAAATCCAATTGGAGCAACTAGATCAATTACGCGTGTTGAAAGCGGAGTTTTACCACTGGAGAGGATAACTTGTCTGTCCGGGTAGATGGCTGTCAGATCATCAAAATGCGGTCGTTTCATTGATTCATCAGCTAGGGTTCCATTTACCTTCTCAACTTTCAATAGTCCATAGTAGCGTTCTGTGTCTTTTGGAGGCCTGGCAACACCCTCAACCTGATCCCCGGCCCTTAACATAAATCTTCTGATTTGAGACTGGGAAATATAAATGTCCCGAGAGCTTGGAATAAATTTGGGGCGGAGAAATCCATGCCCTTCAGGCTGTATATCCAGAAAACCTGTTACCACTTCAGTTGGGCCCTGCATCGTATCCCTTTCACGATCCGGTCTCCCTGCCTGATTGGATGGATTCCGGCTGAATGATGGTCTATTGCCATAATTGCCCTGAGATGAGCCTGCGTCACCGCGGGACGAGTAATTGTTGGAACGGTTATTATTGGGCCTGTAAGAATCATCTCCACCTATATGAATTCTCCTGCTTGATCCTGTTTCTTCCTGCGGTTGACCGGATGCTGATGGCGCGTCTGTTGTGGCTTGGGCCACTTCTTCTTTTGGAGTATCAACAACCGGTGCTTCAACTATTATTTCTTGGGTTTTTGTTTTGGCTGCTGCTTTTTTAGGCTCCTCAGGACTCTCAGCCGGGGTAGATAAATCCAATACCTCTGCCACTTTCTTCTTAACGGAAGATGTTTTTTTTACTGAGGGTTTGCCCACTAGATCATGAACAGTTACGATAGCTTGTCCTGAGCCCGTCGAATGGATAGATTTCTTCTTGGTTGCCATTATATTATAATATATGAAATATTTTTATAGAAGTAAATGCTTAGATGTGCTCAATATTTGGAAATCAATTAAAGGATAGAAAGTAAGCGCCAAAGATAATTCGACCATATTACACCACAACTTTGAGAATTTGTCAAGGAGCTAATCGCAGATTGGCGACGCAGACCCCGCCGAAGCCGCGTGCGGAGGAGGAACAATAATGGAAAATTATGCTAATCAAGGAGCTTTGGGAGTTTGAAGCTGTTGAAGGTTTGCCCGGTAAATACATATACGACAACATTTAAGATAAGGTATGAGAGAAGAGCAATCACAACCCCGATGATTGCCGCTGTGATGTGAGACCTGGCAGCATCAACCTTGGCTTTATCTCCTCCTGATGTGATCCACTTAATACCGCCATACACAAGATATATAAGAGACAAGATGATGGCAATTATTATTAGTACTGAGACAATATTGCCGACTGCCCCACCCGCAGTACCTGCTTGTAGCTTACATAAATTGGCAAATGATGGAGGACATAAGTCAGCAGCAAAAGCAACACTGGGAAGAAAAAATATAAAACTGACCGTAGACAAAAAGATGCTAAGTAATTTCTTCATGAGCTATATATATAGTAACCCGAGGCAAAACAGAATGTCAAGGAGCACCATAAGTCACAGCGACGAAGACCCGCCGATAATCGCAGCATGAGGCGTGTTCGAATAGAACTGCAAAGCCGAATGCTAAGATATGGCTGGGTCAAGGAGGGGGAATTAAACTATCCTATAATTTTGGTACTTGACAAAATCCTATAATAATGATATTATCCTTTTTGTAACTTTTAATAACCAGCTTATAACATATAAATGTTGTCTGCAAATTGTTATTAATAGTTATCAAAAAACAATATGAATAAAGCAATTTTTATAACATCTCTTTTAGTTATCGCATCTGTTGCGGCACCGGTTGCCAAAGCAGCAGAGAGTACACAATGCCAACCCATTTATGGCGGCGGCGACAGTTGTGTCAAAACCCCACAAGTTGAAATTAACAAAACTGTTCAAAACCCACAAAACCAAGTATACGTAGACAATCTTGGAGTAGGCGATGCCAAATTTGCTCCTACTCAGATAGTGTCATTTAAAATTACGGTAAAAAATACTTCTGAAATCAAACTTACAAATGTTGTAATTAAGGATGTTCTCCCAAATATCGTAGACTTCTCAGGCGGAGTTGGAGACTTTGATGCCAAAACAAAAACCCTTACTATAAAGGTTGAAAGCCTTGCGGCCGGCGAAGTACGTGACTTCTATGTTCAGGCCAAAGTTGTAACCAAGGACAAATTGCCTGCAGATCAAGGCGTATCATGTGTAGTTAACCAGGCTATAATCACAGCAGCTGATAAAACTGCCCAGGACAACAGTCAGTTCTGTATCGAAAAAAGTATGACACCTCCTACAAATAACCCTGGGCTTCCTGAGCAACCTAAAGGCGGACAACCTGTTGTTCCTGGTAACAACCTACCTACAACAAAAGGCGGACAACCTGTTGTTCCTGGTACCAATATCCCAGTTACAAATAACGCGGGCACAACAACAACTAACCCTACTACAACAAAAGGTGGCTTGCCTGTTTACCCACCAACTAAGGCTACAACTACGCCTTCAACAGGACCTGAAAGTATAGCTTTGATAGGACTTATCCCAAGTGCAATAGGCGGAGTGTTACTCCGAAGAAAAAGCAAGTAAATCTAGATTTAAGATTTATGATTAAGGATTTAAGAATTCTTTAATCTTATTTCTTTAATCTTTAATCCCTACCCCTCCACTTTCTTCATATACCTGGCTCTGGAGTTTGCAATCACCTTTTCCCTATTTTGCGTTGCAGACTGAGGCAATGGAAGAGTATAGGCAAGGAAGGGTGACTGAGTGATACTATCAATCGCCAGCTTCACAATAGCCTGATAATTACCAAGCGCCAGTAAGTCCTCCTCTTTAAATCTCTCAGTGAACTCACGGGCCATGTATCCAGCGTCCTCAGCTCCCACTAGAAATGACATCATTGTCCCGGCATTTCCAAAAATAGCACCCCGCACATCTTGTGGGATTTGTGAGATGTATTGATTGGCCAGAATCAGATTCAAGCGGTATTTCCGGGCTTCTGACAGTATTTTGATAAAACTCGTGGTCGCAAAGTTCTGAAACTCATCAACGTATAGATAAAAATCCCGCCGTTCAGCCTCCGCAATTGACACTCTATTCATTGCGGCAAGCTGGATTTTGGTGATAAACATCGCGCCAAGTAAAGCTGAATTGTCCTCCCCCAGCCTCCCCTGCGAAAGGTTCAGAAGCAAAATCTTTCCCTCATTCATAATTTTTTCAATATCAATTGTTGACTTGGGGCTTGAGATGATATTTCGGATAAACCGACTGGAGATGAACTGCCCCACTTTATTAAGAATCGGAGAAATGGACTCAGCCCTGAGCTTCTCAGTCATATTTGCAAATTCTCCCTCCCAGAAGCTTTTAAGAACAGGGTCGTCAATATGGGTCATCGCTTTTTTACGAAATTCATCATTGGTCAGCATTTCAGGAACCATAAGAAGTGTAGGATTTGGCAGGCGGACGACCGTCATAAGAGTATTTCTGAGAATATACTCAAGCCTTGGCCCCCAGGACTCACCATAAATCTTATGAAACGTGGCTACAATTCCTGATACCACAAGCTCCATTTGATACGCGTCTGTCACCTCAATCGGGTTGAGAGAAAAAGCATGATTCAAGTCCGATGGATCCAGATAAATAACATCATTGATCCTGTATGAGGGAATATAATCAAGAATCGTCTCGCACAAGTCCCCATGAGGGTCAATGATGCACATTCCCTTGCGGTTGCGGATGTCGCTTATGGCTAGATTGGCGATCAAAGTCGACTTACCTGTTCCTGTTTTTCCGATAATATAGGTGTGCCTGCGGCGGTCGTTTTGCTTGATACCAAATGTCGTCATCTTATTTTTAAATTCGGTACGGGCGAAAAAGTTGATTTCTGTCTTTTCATCAGGGGTCAGTCCTTCACTTATCGGGAGCTTTTCGGGAGGTTCTGAAAGAATAGTCTTGTGCCAGGTGATGTTGTGAATTTTGGCCAGCTTGTCTGATGGGAAGTGAAACATCGTGGCTATTTCATGTATATTGAGTATTTGCTGCGGCATAAAATAGCGGGACCTGGCCTTCATAACTTTGATAAGCCGCTCCTTCTGCCAAAGAAAAACTCGCCTGAATATGAGGCTGTTGCCTGAGGGGTTGCTGAATGATGAGAAGCTATTGGATATTTCTCTTATCAAATGCTCAGAGCGTACCAGTGAATCGCTATTTACGGCAATTCTTATGGCCGTCTTAAAGCCATTTACAGATATTTTTTGCATGATTACCTTGGAATACGGATTGGCATGCTCAACACCTGAGGCGTCCTTGGCTCCGTGAGTTGCAGCGCGCTCTCCCCGTGCCTGCCAGCCACTGCCAACCGGCTTTAATAAAAACTGAATACTGATCTTATCCTGAGGCTGGGACTTGGACAAATGCCCCAGAAGCGATCCCATCGGATCAACGTCTTTGAACTCACTGAATGTTTTTATAGGGTAAAAATTGTCGCTTCGGAGTTTCATTTGTCCGACACTTAGAGTTGTACTATTCTCAAACACACTTTCCAGATAATCTTTTGATTTTATTATGATAGCTTTGGGGTATACTGCGACTAGCTGACTTTCGATGAATGTTTGATATATCTTAGGAATTGATAAAAAAAAGTGAACACCCTGATCTATGACGGCTATCTCAAGGCTGATAGGCACGCCGAGACCCCAAAAAGGAAGGATGAGCCTTTTGAGGTTGGTGAGTGAGGCCAGGAACTGCACCATGGATTCAGGGGTCTCCTCACCGGTACGCGAGGTCTTGACCTCAAGAAGAACCCGGTCATGATGGGTAGGTTTGCCAGCCTCGGATCTTAGTAAATGTATAGGTTTCATAGGTCTTATCGGTCTTTACCTCCATAAGTCTTATTCGTCCTATGGGTCGTATAGGTCCTATCGGATCTCTGAGCAGCTCTTTTCCTGAATAACTGCTCGCTATATCCACCTTCTGTTACGAAACTTTGCTCAAGTGAACTGAGTTGTCGGTCGAGAAGAAAATTAGCTTGGTGAATAAGACAGATGAGCATGTTAGCGGCGGACTCAGAGTCCATCAGATAGGTCTTATATGTCTCATAGGTCTTATCCGACCTATACGCTATCGCGCGGATCGCCCGCGCGCTAGAATTTTCCTTTTCCCATAGCTTCAGCCCACGCTGCCTGAGGAAGTCTTCGTAATCAATAAGGAGCTCTTCCAAGCTTGCCCGTGCTACACCTACAAGCTTAATCTCAGTTTTTTTAGAAGTGCCTGAGGCCTGTGAGCCCTCGGCTATATTTTGACGCCCGGATCTAGCAGCCTGAATCATCTGGTCAGTGGTACGTGAAAATTTCGAAACATAGAGTCTGCAAAATTCAACTGTAAGGTCATAAATAATAGTAGTTGTCTGGTACGAGCGTAAATTACGGTACCCTCCGTGGTATTTCTTCGGGGGGGTCTGATGGGACCTATCTGTCCTATCAGTCGTATAGGACCTATCAGTCACCCCCGTCTTACGATTAGTCGCATAGGTCTTATCTGTTCTCTTGGTATCTGTCATATCGGTCTTATTCCACTATATCAGACCCGCATCTTTTCTCAAAGCGTGCCATCAATTTATATGCTATAGGCTGATATTGCCACTTGACAAATGACGAAATATTTGATACTATAAGTCGCTTTCATATATTAGTCAATGGGCCCGTAAGCTCAGGAAGCAAATATAAGAAGCATGTATCTGTAAAGCAATTTACAGACTGTGTCCCTCGAAGCTCTGCTTAGCAGAGCGAAGTGGGAAGCACTTTGACAAGGCACACAAGAATTTATCCAGCCAACGCTTTACGCGTAACTGGGTATCTTAGTTTAGAAGAAATTATCTATTCTTCTCCAGTCCTGTGGAACATCGAGAGGAGCAAAGCTTGCTCCTTTGGCTGTTCCATTGGATAACGAGAGAGGAAAGAGGTGAAAGCCAAACCGAAAGCAGTACGATCTGTTGAACGCGAGAACGGCAACGGAAGGATTCAACTCCCTCCCCCGCTGATCAAGCGCTCAACCAAACAGCAGTCTGCAATCAACAAAGGAGGCACAAAATGCCCACGGAAGTAACCGTAACCGACCAGTTGACCTGGAGGGAACTCCTCACAGGTCTTGGCAAGGACATGTTCGACGACGCAACTCTGGAGCAACTCTCCAACTACTACGGCGTGAACCACACAGGTCTCACGCACGACGAGTTGGCAGTAAGGCTCTACGAGTTCGTCATCGAGAACACCCCCAACGACATGAGCAAGGTGGCCATCTGGCCACTCGAGCCCGAAACCGCTCCGGCGGAAGTCGTCGAGGTCACCACCGAGACCAAGGTCAAGAAGACCAAGGTCAAGAGCATGGACGACCTGACCGAGAGCGACAAGCTCAAGGGAACAGTCGGCCTGTGCGTGCTCATCTCGGTGATCAGCCTGCTCTTCGCCCTCTTCGGCGACGACAACGGCGACGTCTCGCAAGAGAACGTCACCACGGCGATCGAGAACGAAAGAACTCGTGTCGGCTACGACATCACCGATGGCAACCTGAGCATCACCCCCGGCGGACCGCTGGAGGGCAAAATCCGATGCTTCGTAAGATCGGCAGTCGTAAGCGAGATCGAAGAGATCCCGTTGAACATCGCATCCTGCAACAACGTCAACTGACGTCATCCCAACAAGGAGAAGAGACATGCACACGCAGGCAACAATCATCGAGAGGTTCAAGGCAGCCTTCACAACCATTGGCGTCCTCTGTGGACTGGCCCTGGTCATCAGTTTGATCGGTGGACCCAGCTCCGCAGACGGCACCCCCTACAGCAAGTGCGTCAAGCGCATCACGAACCTCAACACGGCCGAGGGCACGTCCCACGACCCGAAGGAGGCTTGCAAGGACAAGGAAGGCGCGCCAAGCGGTACTGACGACACCACCCCGGACGAGGAGACCGAGGACGAGACCACCGACACGACCGAGGCGAAGGCCGCGGACGAGACGGAGGACACGACCGAGAACCCCACGACCGAGGACGTCGTCGAGAAGCAGGACAACGAGACAGTTCCCAAGGGAACCCTCGCTGTCACGCGAATCGTCGACAATGGCGGAAAGACCGTAGTGATCTTCGGCGGCACGCTGGACGAGGAGTTCAAGGTTTCCAAGAACGGCAGCCCGGCCATGACGGCTTGGGTTGGATACATCTCCGAGGCAAGCGCCCGCAAGGCCGCATGCACCGAAGGTGAGCGTTCGAAGACCAACTCCGGGTTCAGCGGCTACGACGTCAAGGTCACTTCCCCCTGCACCGGTGGCACCAGTGGTGGTACCAGCAACGACGGTCCGACCATCACCACGACGCCGACCACCGTCACGACCCTTCCGGCTCCCCCGGCCAACTTGGGCGGATCCCCGCGTGTAGGCGAACGCCTCACCGGTGACTGCTCGGGTGCCCCGGCTCGGACCGATTCGGTCATTCGCGGAGTCGACATCGGCGCCGAAGTTCCTGCTGGAACGCTTGTCGAAGTTCGACAGGTTGACCACGCAGGTGGAGCCGAGTGGATCGAGTACGGCTGCCTCAAGGCAGACACGGTAGCCCAGAGCGGAGGCCTCATCGCCATCGACATCTGGACCGGCTACTCGGGTCTTCCCAAGGTCGCCGCCGACGCGTGCAAGCAGGCCCGCTCGGACCTCCAGAACTCTCTCGTCCCCGACTCGTGGAACAACGACTACTACGTCGGTTTCCTCGGCGAGGACAAGAAGTTCGGAGAAGTCCCGCAGACCTGCCCCGCGAGGTAGCTGAATCACCCTGAGGGATCAGGAGTGCAGCGGATAGGTATCCACACAGGTGTTCGGCCTTAAAACCGATAGCTCGTGGAGATACTCCGCTGCACTCCCCCCAAAGGGATTTGGCAACCCTGATAGGGGTGGGGCAAGGCACTGCTACGAATACTTAGGGTAAAACCTAGGAACGCGCAGTGGAGCCAAGCCTCACCCCTACTCAGGACAGTTTCTTCTAAAAAATATGGTTACACAAGTTGTACCTAACTACCTCGTCGAATGCGATGAGAATAAGGAGGCCACCTGGTGTGATCATAAAGATGTTAGAACATTCAAGAAAGTACACTCGTACACCGATCTTTAGCATTCGTGCTTTTTTTTCTTTGTCTTGTGACTACCCTTGGAAGTTTTTCCATCCCACCTTGTGTGCCTTATTCGTTTTTCCGGTTAAACCGGAACTGATGAGCTCTCGTTCGCTAAAGCGACAAAGAGCGAAAACGATAAACATTATGAAAAATACATTGTTAGGAATTATTATAATAATAACTGTTATAGCTGCTGTAGTAGCGTTTAACATCACGGGCAAGATGCTTAAGGATCAGGCAATTGATGGCTGTTACCAGACCGGCAGGCTTGAGTTCACAAATGGTGCAGGACAGAAAGCAAATGTCCCTGATAACTTTTGGTTCAACGAGTGCATGAAGAAAAAAGGATATAGCAAATAAATAGTATGAAACAAACAATTTTAACAATCATTTTAATTGTATCTATAGTTACCATAGTTGTGGCTTTTAATATCGTGAGTAAATTAATGAAGGATCAGGCCATTGACGGGTGCAATCAGGCAGGCAGAATTGAGTTTACAAATGGTGCCGGCCAAAAAGCAAATGTGCCTGATAATTATTGGTTTGATGACTGTATGGTAAAGAAAGGTTATCAGAAAGCTGAGAAGAAATAACCATAACTGTCATTCCCGCGAAGGCGGGAATCCAGAGAGGTTATTTATATAGATTCCCATTTTCATGGGAATGACAATAAAAAATTATGAAAAACATACTTAAAGCATACAACCAAAAAGACACATTGCTGGTTATTACCAGTTACCCAAATCCTGTAAATGGAAAGTATGGAAAAAGGGATTTTAACGCTATTGGCGAGCACAGCGAAAGGCGTCTTCCCTACCTGGCCAAAAACAGAAAGGTTCTTGTCGCGGCCGAGGATCTTGGAACTACAAAGTATTTTGAACCACAGAACAATATCGCAATTGCCCGCACCTGGAAGAAAGGCGATCTTCTCTCAATTCTTAAACTCGCGAAGTTTATCCTGCAATTTGATAAGATTAAATCAGTCCTTGTGCAATTTGAGTTCAACGTGCTTGGAGGAATCAAAGCAAATCTGATTCTTTTGATGGTTCTTATGCTCTTAAAGCTCAGGGGAAAAAGAGTGACATTTGAAATGCATCAGGTATTAACAGATATCGGATCGGTAAAACGTCATATCAACATAAATAATCCTATTATGCAGCAAATTTACAATCTCGGCCTGAAAATCTTTTATCTGGTTACAGGATTGGTAACTGACAAGATAATCGTTTTTGAGGAGGAAATGAAGTTGAGGCTTAAAAAATACGTCCCTGCGTCAAAGATTGAAGTTCTCTGCCTGTCTGTTGATAAGCAGAAAGTAATTGCGATTAAAGAAGCACGGGCTCAGCTTGGGGTAAAACAAGACGAATTTGTGCTTTTGGTCTTCGGATTTATCAATGGCTACAAAGGAATTGATTGGATCCTCAATGCCTTAAAAGGCATGGAGGGCCTGCCTGCCGGCAGGCAGGGCAAGAAAGTAAGACTGATTATAGCCGGTGGAAAAAACCCGTATCTTATAAACAAACCTTTTTATCAGAAATTTTATAACTCAATTGTTGCTCAGACTCAAAAATATGCACACGTTACCTATACTGATTTTGTACCGGAAGATAAGGTATCACTCTATTATTCAGCCTGTGACTTGGTGGTCATGCCGTATATAGCTTTCATGTCAGCATCAGGCCCTTTCTCACGTGCCCTGGCTCACGAAAAACCTATCATAATTTCAGAAAAGCTCGCCGATTACGCCAAAACAGCCGATTTCGTACAAAGCTTCAATTCAGCAGGGCTTAAAAAAGAAGACGTTGTCTTTGAGCTTAATAAAAGAAGCTTACTTTCCCATATTGAAAAGGCCCAAACTAACCCGGCATACCTTAAGGGATTGGGAGAATTTTCAAAAGCTCTCGCCAAAGCACGCAACATTGAAAACGTTTCAAGAAGCCTGGACAACATTCTTTTTGAAAAACAAACAATTACAACACAACGATCTTTATTGTTCGAGCTTGTCGAGAACGGTAATTCTGTTATGCATAACTTCTCGATGCGGGCTATCGCCCTTACTCGAAGAATAAATGCCTAACATGAACGCCTTGAGAACCATTAAAAACTATCTTCTGGCCCACTTCCCCGTTGTTGCCATTGTCCTTATCTGGGGTGTCTTATTGATCACCAACTACACTCCGGGTGCGCATCTGACCGGCTGGGACAGTCTGCAGACTGAGCTTGATCCGGGACTCGCCGTAAAACGTGCTTTTTATTCTTCATGGCAGGAATACCAAAGCCTGGGACTGCCTGCGGGCATGGGTCACGCGGCCGATCTGTTACGCTCTGTAGCTCTCTACCTTGCCTCCTTTATAATTCCACAAAGTTTTATCCGTTACGGTTTTCAGATGGTAATGGTGCTTATTGGCGCTCTGGGAATGCTCAAGCTTCTTGACATTTCAGGACTAAAGCATGACCCTTCGGCGAACTCAGGGCAGGGAAAAAAGTCTTTTGCTTTCCTCGGGGCGCTTTCTTACATGCTCAATTACAACATCATTCAGATGATGTTCCTGCCTTACGAATCGTTCACTATTTTTTTGGGGATGCTGCCCTGGGAAATCTGGGCATTTTTAAAGATTCTTAAAAGAGATTCAAAACGGAAGGACTGGCTGATCTTTTTTCTGGTTTTTGTACTTGCTACTCCCCAGTCTCAAGCTCTTCAGCTTTTTGTAGTTCTGATGCTGATACTTGGACTTATTACTTTGGGTGTTACCTTTAGTGTCATTGCGAGGAGCAAAGCGACGAAGCAATCTTTAGAGATTGCCGCGCTCCCTACGGTCGCTCGCAATGACAAAACAAAATTATCTCTATCAATTCTAAAACGTGCAGCTCTAGCTGCAATAGTTATCATTTTGATTAACAGCTTTTGGCTACTTCCCCAGCTTCACTTTCTGAGAACAGGCTCAAGTGTTGTCCAAACAGCAAAAATTAACCAGCTCTCAACTCAGGATGTTTTTTATAGAAATAAAGATAAAGGCAATATTAAAGACTTTCTTACCTACACAGGATTTTTCAATGACGGAGTTAACAGGAACCAAGATCCCATTTTTGGGGCATGGATCAGTCATCGCGAAAATCTACCTGTCACAATTCTAATTTATATACTCTCAGGTGTATCAATTCTTGGAATATTTGCCAAGTCCAAATACAGATTACCTTTTGTTTTTCTGTATGTTCTTGTCCTTGTCTCACTTCTTAACAACACCCCGCCTTTTGATTGGATAAATATGGTTGTCAGAAAAAATTCTTTTATTAATCAGATTTTCCGCTCACCATTTACCAAATTCAGTATTCTGTATGCGCTTGTTGCCAGTTACTTTTTTGCTTTTGGCGCACAATTTATTATAAATAATCTAAAAAGAATTGTTCCTGATTTACACTTAGGTAACTCGGGTAAGAAACTTTTTTCATTAAAAACAGGCTCTATTATCCTTTTGTCAGGACTTGTTATTGCTTCGGCCGCACCGGCCTTTCGTGGAAATTATATCTCACCGGTTGTCAGAATAGTTATCCCCCCAAGCTATTTTGAGATGTTTGACTATTTTAAGACAGTTGATAAAAGTAAAAGAATTGCCCTTCTTCCCGAGTACACCCACTGGGGATGGCTATTTACCCAATGGGGCTATGACGGGTCCGGATTTTTATGGTATGGGATTGAACAACCGATAATCTCACGCAATTTTGACATGTGGAGCACCAAAAGTGAAGGGTATTATTGGGAGATAAAAAATGCTTTGGAAAAAGAAGATCTTCCGGAAGCTGAAAAAGTTCTTGAGAAATATGGAGTCGACTATCTGATTTTTGATCACTCTGTTTCGGCCGTTGTCTCTTCCTCAAAAGCAATACAGGACACACGGATTGAAGAACTTCTGCAAAGAAGCAGCAAAATTAAACTTGAGAAGCAATGGAATTTTCTAACTTTATATAAAGTAAATCACGATAAGAAAATTCAGGATTTTGTGTGGGTTGCGGACCAACTTCCCAATATCGGGCCAAAAATTGATCTTACCAATACGGACTCGGCCTACAATCAATTTGGTAATTATCAAACCAACTCTGAGCGTCAATATGAAATGTATTATCCATTTCTTGATCTGATAACCCAGACAAAACCGGGTAACTCCAACTGGGAAATGAGGGAGACGGACAATGAATGGATCTTTACAGCTAAAATACCGGGTGATTTATCACTACCTGAAAAAACAGCAGCGACGCAAATTGCTTTATATCACAAAGGTAATGCTGTTAATTTCAATGTTCCCTACAAAATCAGTGCAAATAATAATCTGGCTTCAGTAAGGTTCACCAAGGTTGTGGTTGATTCTTTTCAGCTTGAAAATGCCTCTCTCGGTTACTGTGTTAACAAAAAAGGAGATATCCCCTCAACCCAACCTGACAAAACACTCAGAATAGAAGCAAGCACCGGAGATTATATCTGTGCAAATTATGAAGACCCCAACCTTGACCAAAAATATGGATATATTGTCAAAATCGAAAATAAAAATATTGAAGGCCAAAGACTTTTTTTCTATGCGCAGGACAAAACCAAAGACCAGGCATATATTGAGGACCGCCTTTCCAAAGATACTCAGTATTATATATTGGGAAATAAATACCCTCAGGGAGTTGGCTATTCATTTGCTTTTCAGGCCAATTCATACAAAACAATCCCCTCTGTTAATGAAATTACCGGTCTCTCAGTCTATCTCATGCCGTATGATGTGCTCAAGGGACTGGGTATAAAAATGACAGGCGATATACAAAAGGCGCAAACTTCGAGCAATTTTGAGGCCAAAAAACTTGCTTATCACAAATATATAGTTCGTCTCTTGGACAGCTCGAGCTCAACAGTAGTCTTAAATCAGGCATATCAGGAGGGCTGGCATGCATATAAAATCAAAAATCAAAAATCAAAAATCAAAAATTATCTTAATCATGCTTTCCCGTCCATTTTTGGCACAGAGATCAAAGAGCATATCATCGTAAATAATTGGGCAAACGGATGGAATATTGGAAATTGGAAATTGGAAATTGGAAATTCCAGCACTATAGTGCTGGTCTACCTCCCCCAATACCTTCAATATCTAGGCTTTTCCCTGGTTATTCTGACCTTATTAGCAATTATAGGTGTCTATAGATTTGACAAAAAACGCTCCTTTTGATAAGCTTAACGTCTTCTGTCCTACGGAGGGATCCCGGATTTTATGATCGGGATTGAGGAAGTATACCTGCTCGTAAATAATTGCCCAAAACTACTAGTTAACTTCTAAAGATTTTTTGCCTATGATTCTTAAAGAAAATACTGTATCTATTATATTACCCGTATATAACTCAGGAAGATTCCTCTCGGAATGCCTGGAGAGCCTTGAGGAGCAAACCTACCAGGACATCCAGATCATAGCAATTGATGATAAGTCCACTGATAATTCATGGACAATCCTCCGCAAATTTCAGAAAAGAATAAAGGGGCTTCAAATCTATAAAAATAAGAAGCATTATGGCATAAGCGTCTGTTATAACCGCGCATTGAAGCGGGCAAGAGGACAATTCCTGGCCTTCACAAACCCCAATGACCTCAACAACCTCAATAGAATCAAACGCCAGGTAAGTTACTTATTCCAGAATCCCAAGACTGTCGCAGTCGGGACACAATACACAAGAATAAATGATGAAAATGTAAAAATCGAGCGGATCAGCCTCCCACAAGAGCACGAAACGATTTATGATAACTTACTTCACACCAAATCACTTTACCCAGAAGCTGTCATGATCAACAGACTTCTGATCCCCAAAGACCTACTGTATTTCAAATCAAACAGATATCCATTTGTCTTTAATGAAGTATTTGCGAAGCTTTTTCAGTATGGAAAAATTGCCAATATCGGCCACGCTCTTTACTTCCACCGCGTGGGCTTAAAGCGTAATAAAAGAAAGGCTTCCAAGCTCTCGCACGTTGCAACAACGGTCAAGCTCTGGCTCAGATCCCGCACAGAGCACGATTACCGCCCATCTCTGAGATCTCTGGTCACTCCTCTAGTCCGCCAAACCTCCTAATATTCAGTATCTCAAACCTCTCCGTTACCCTAATGCCAGTTTGGTTATCCAAACCCTTAACTTATTGCTAATTTCCGGCATTTTTTCCAAAAAATACCCGTTTGTTAACCTTGTCAAGAGGTAATTTTTATTCCCAAAGTTATCCACATGTTTGTGTATAAAAAATTTAGCTTGATTTAACAATCTATTTTATATATATTTTACTCTGGGATATATGATATATTGTGTCATATTTATTATAGGTTGACAACTTGAAAATTATGTGTTACTATTTAAATCAACTTATGAAACTGTCACTAAGTAATTTGTGGAAGAAACTCAAAAATCTACTGGGAATTAATGCCAATTCACCTCAAACTATTGCAGATTATAACCGCGAAGCTCTAATAAACCAAGGACGAGATCAATTTAAGAAATTAATTGAGAAGGGATTAAATATCCCGGTAGCACTTTTATAAAACTTACGAAGTTGCGTAAAATGAAGGTAAATTTGCGTAATTTGGTGTAGTAAGCCTGAAAATTTGACAAAAAAAGAGCATCGCTTTCGTTACACAAATGATAAAGTCAGGTACGATAAGCAATGCTCTTAAGGTAAAGGCAATTAGTCCTTCAGGCAGGAATAAAACTAAATGCCGGACTTAAAAGTACAACAGGCGTGAACTTTTGTCAAGAAAAATGAGCGAGGCAAAAAAGTATTTTTTAAGTTGACAGATCAAGACTTTTCACAGTGTAAGAAGTTCTTACAATCGAGGTCAAAAGAAATCGAAGTGGTAAAAAGTAGTTCTTTGTTTGCAATGCGAAGTCCCGTAGACTCGCTCTTGCGAGGCAGGACGTAGACCTCGGGAGCAAGTAAGAGCTGTACAGGAAGGTAGGAATCTTGCGAAGACGAGCGAAGCTCGACGGAGTCCGCCGTTAATCGCTCCGTGAGTCGCGTCAAACGCGATCGAACGGAAAGATAAGGAGGAGGCAGGGATCCGTTAAAAATCTGATCATTATCTGGGATGAGGTAGGAATCTTGGAACGGAGAATGAATTGACATTGTTGGTTTTGAATGAGGTAGGAATCTTGGGCAGGGATTCTTACCTCTTTCAAGCTAGTAATCAATTCATTCGAGTTCGCCTGCAAGCGTAGGCAAGACTGGGGCGGAACAGGGATTCTTACCTCTTTCGAGGCTTCCATAAAAGGGATTAGTGGTTAGGCCTTAGAGTTCAGAACGGAAAGGAGTTTGTTTAGCATTTTCATTACTTCAATAAGCAAAGCGTTAACTTCCTTAAATTCCTCTTTTTTAATATACCCAATCCTCAAAGCAATAAGAAGTTGCGTTTCGAGTTCTGCGCCTGAACCATAAGCTACGCGTAAAAATTGTCTATACTCTGCTGTATGTCCCCGCAGAAATCCCTCAGCGATATTGGAAGGTATTGAAACTGAACATCTTCTTATTTGTGAAGTTAAACCATATATCTCATCCTTAGGAAACTTTATTGTAATTTGGTAGATATCTTCTGTGAGATCCATGGATTTTTGCCAGACAGTAAGATCTTTAAATGATGTTATATTTTTCATTAAAAACTAACCACTAACCACTAATCACTAATCACTGATCACTGATCACTGATCACTGAGATCTAGCTAAATCTTCTTCGCAAATAATATTCGCCCTGTTGCTGTCTGGATTACTCTCGCAACCACCACATCAAGAGTTTTTCCCACTGAATCATTGCCATTCTCAACCACAATCATTGTCCCATCATCAAGATATCCAACGCCTTGGGCAATTTCTTTCCCAAGATGCGAAACCTTAACATGGAGCGCCTCGCCAGGCACTGCTATGACCTTAAGCGCGTTTGAAAGAGCATTGATATTAACCGCGGCAACACCTTCAACGGCTGCCTTTTTCTCAAGATTGTAGTCACAAGTTATGACGCGTCCCTTATGATTTTTGGTGGCTTTAATAAGAAGCTCATCAACCTCAGTTTTTTTGTCAGACTCTTCCTCCTGAAGAATTGTCACTTTCATTTTCCGGCTTTTCCTAAGCTTTTCCATTGACTCAAGTCCTTTTCGTCCCCTTTCACGCTTCACCGTATCTTGCGAGTCTGCCAGATGCTTGAGCTCAAGAAGAATACTGGATGTCAGAACAATCGTTCCATTCAGAAGACCAAGATAAATTACGTCAAAAATCCGGCCATCAATTATCGCCGATGTATCAAGAAAAACTGCGTTTTCTATTCTTTTGGGTTTTTTAGGTTTGGACTTTTTACGCGGTCTCATGAGCATTCCCGGAAGCCTAGTGACCAAGGTTTTGGAGACCTCCTCGGCAATTGCCCCGATCATTTGTGGGGAAAAAACAGCTGGCCTTTTGTGTTCTGCTTTATCTTCAGTTGGTTTGGTTTTTTTCTTTGCCATACTTTTTAGGGTTTAGGTATTAGGTTTTAGGGTTTAGTACTAATCACTAACCCCTAGCCCCTAACCCCTCTATAACATCTCTAAGCGACCTGTGTGTCTTGGCTGTAATTATGTTTTTATACCCGAGTTTGGACGCCTCCTTGACTCTTTTTTCAAGCCCGGTAACACTTCTCAACTCTCCCAAAAGCCCGACTTCTGAAATCCCAACCGTCTTTGAAAGAGTAATATTTTTAAGACTTGAATATACTGCAAGGCAAATCCCAAGATCTATCGCAGGGTCAGATAGCTTGAGCCCTCCTGCGATATTAACAAATATATCCATTGTGTCAACAGGAAGACGCACGTGTTTTTGCAAAACTGCCAACAGCAGTTCCACCCGTCTCGGATCAACACCTGATACCACACGACGGGGCATAGGAAGCTTTGAGAATACTGCCAATGCTTGTAACTCGACTATGAATGCTCTTGACCCTTCCAAAGTTACTACAAGGACACTACCTGGCACTTGGGGTCTTTTATCGTCCAGAAAAAGCTGCTCGGGATTTGCAGCTTCAATCATTCCGTTGTCCTCCATCAGAAAAATCCCGACCTCGTCCACCGGCCCAAATCTATTCTTAAGAGATCTCAAAATCCGGGTCTTTGCAAATCTCTCTCCTTCCAAAAAAAGTACCGTATCAACCATGTGAGAGAGCACCATGGGACCTGCTACCATTCCTTCTTTTGTAACATGTCCGACAATGATGATTGGTATATTATTTTGCTTGGCGGAGCGAACAAATTGCAATGCAGAATATCTTACCTGTCCGACACTACCTGAAAGTCCTGATACATTTTGTGACTCAATTGTTTGGATGGAATCAATGATCACCAAATCGGGTTTTATTTCATCAATTTGAACAACTATTTCATCAGCATCTGTTAATGCCAGCAAGAAAAGATTTTCTTGCGAAGTATCGCGAGTATCAAGGGTATCACGAGCTTTTTTGCCCGTGGTACTTTTGGTACTTGTGGTACCCGTGGTACTTACGTTTATACGCTCTGCTCTCATTTTTACCTGATCTACCGATTCCTCGCCTGAGACGTACAGGACTTTCAGGCCAGATGAGACAGGTGTCACTTCTCCCTTGTCCCCTTTGTCTCCTTTGGAACCTCTCGCTAAATCCAGTGCCAGTTGCAAAAGTAAAGTAGACTTCCCAACCCCAGGATCTCCTGCAATAAGTGTCACTGACCCACGAACAATTCCTCCACCAAGAACTGTATTCAATTCAGTAAAGTCAGTCTGGATCCTCGACTTCTCCTTGTATACAATATCGTTCAAAGCCTGCGGGGCGGACTGAGCGTTAGCGAGGGAGCCCGCCTGCGAGCCGCGCGAGACAGGGGTGGACGATTTTCGAAACTCTTTCAAAGAATTCCATGCTCCACATTCGGGGCATTTTCCAAGCCAGGAAGTCGTATCATAACCACATTCCTGACAGACAAAGTTGGTGATGATTTTCGCTTTTTTCATATTTGTCTAATTATAGCACTGCGAGGCAGAGTTGATGCATTTGAAGATTTAAGAAGTAAGATTTAGGATTTAAGAATATCTTTAATCTTTAATCTTTAATCTTTAATCTATCTATAGCCGATTGGCTTCTCTTTAAGAACTGGGGTCAGAATAATGCGGTGCTTCCTTTTATCATGATCTGAGACGGTAACTTGGATTTCCTGACCCTTGGAGTATGTAGTCATTGGTGGGATTTTCTCTTTTTTGATAAATCCTTCAAGATCCTCTCCAAGACTCACTGTTACGCCTGCGTCTTCAATCTTTTGGATTGTTGCAGCAACCTTTTTATCAACCGGGTACTTCTCAATCAATTCTTCAAATGGGTCAGCAGAAAGCTTTCTGATTGAGAAATTAATTCTCTTACTATCTTTATCAAAACGGATAATAACAGCCTGTATTTTTTGGCCTTGCGAGTAAAGGCTTGTCAGCTCATCTACTTTGTCCCACGAAACTTCTGAAATATGAATAAATCCTTCAAAGCTATCCAGGGTCACGAAAAGCCCAAAAGGTGTGATATTGGAGACAGCGACCTCAACTTTTTCCCCGGTCTTATACTTCTTCGTCGCTTTTGCAAAATCCTCATCAGTCATTTTTGTTTTTTGGGAAAAAATTACCTTGCTGTCTTCACGGTTGATCTCAAGAACTGAGGCTTTAATTTTTTGACCTACTACATTTTCCCCCTCCCCTGTTGCTGAGGTATGAGATTGAGGGAGGAAACCTGAAATTCCAAAACTTGTTGTCACCACAAATCCCGCTTTTCCAACCTCTGAAATCGTAACTTCTACAATTTCGTGAGACTTCTGAAGCTCTTCCAATTTCCCCCATGCGTTATTACCCAGAAAACGTCTGAGCGATACAATCGGCTGTCCTGTCTCGGACTCAGGATTTAGGACATTTACCTCAACTGTGTCCCCGACTTTGAACATCCCGAGAATTGTACGGAGGATATTCTTGTCCTTCTCCATGATTGATGCCTCTGTTTTGGCCCCCAGATCAACAAGAATTTCATTTGGAGTTAATTTGGTAAGCTTTCCTTTGACACTTTCTCCTTTTTTGAGGGAAACAAAGCTACTTTTGTGAGCTGCCATAAGCCTGGCCATTGCAGAATTGGGGTCACCAGCGCCCTTTGGGGTGTTATTTCGTGAAGATTTGCTTGCCATTGATCAGAATGCCTTTCATATTAGATGCCCCCAGTATAGCAGGTTATTTTTATTACTGCAATGTATGAGATAAGACCTTACTAGTTTAAGCGACATTTGGGGCTGCGGGCTCTAATCCGCGCTTCACCATCTTCAATTTACCCATAAACCGTTGGAGGTCCTCAACAGGGCTATCTTTATTAATAATAGTTCGTTTTCCATCGGCCGCGAGCGTTCCTGTGAGACCAGTCGCAACCTTGTTTGGAAGGAAAACCCTCATCTTTCCTTGCGGTGGAGTAACTTTGGTGTCCAATACAACTGTGATGTTAAATCTAGATTCAGGCGTGTCGCCGGTAGAAGAAACAGCGAGCTGTTCAAACAAAGACTGCGTAGTAATCCCATCAAAAATGCCTCGTTGCAACCTAAATTTACCCTCTCCGCCCAGCATTTTATTCTCATCTCTACAGATAGTTTTTTTAATAGTTTCCATGAGCGGCTTCCCCTTCTTCTGGAAATCTTTATATGATGCGATCTTTATATCCTGTTCAAATGCACTAGCCTCAACAGCTCCCTGCTGAGGTTCTTCTTCTTTGCGGGACTTCCCAGATCCAATGCGGCTTTTTACCTTATCTCTTAAACTTAAATGCCCCTCGCCTTCACGATGATTCATGTTTACTTTATATCATGAGCAACTTACATAATCAAGGGCCCTTTATTGACTAATTTGACCTATAGTGTTATAATCTAGGCATGAGTAGAAATATAGAATTGCATCCTTTATCAGGCAAGGCTACCATAATGACTGTCAGGAAAGAATTTGATTTTCTTGCTGGCGGCACCGAACGTAAAAGTATTGTTGAGGGTACTGTTGGAAGACATAGGGTGTCTTTAATTAAGAGAAAAGATATAGATGGTCGCTATGAAGCTAATTGGTGCGCTTTTAGAGAAGCGGGTTTACCGGTTGTACGGACACTTCGAAGAGGTGAGGAAAGAAGCATATTTTTAACTGATGTAAAGGCTGATGGAAGTGAAACATACGGCAGTAATTTAAAATATGTTTTAAGACGTAACCATAAAAGATCACGAGCACGCCCGGAAATAGATAGAATTTTTGTAGGCTTAATAAATCCCGCAGATTTTCGAAAAATAACAGATAGAGTTGCAGAATGTGCTAGTATAGCCTCAGAAAATCACATTCTTTTGCCTCCAGATGATCCCTTTGACTTAGTCGTTCATCCCGATAGTAGTTGGGATATTGTGTTACTGGATCTGGAATTTGGAAAAGTAGTATCGACACACAACAAAAACATAAAAAGGGATAACTTAATAAACGGTCAACGATTTTTGGATGATCTCGCGTATGTTGCTGGGGCTCTTAGAGGATCGTTATAAATTCTACTCTTCTCACTTTTGCAGGATCGATGTTGTGTTTACTCAATAGATCTCCCCTTTCTTCCAAAAACGCCCGCGCAAGACGCGCGTCTTCTCTGTTGCGTGCAGCAAAAAATGCTTCTATCGCTGCGAAATCATGATGCATACCGGCCCGATCTAAAGCCTTTACCGTAGCTCGTCTTTTTTCTGAATCTGGAACAACAGTGACCGTTTCGGATTTTTGCTTTGCTGGAGTACCAAAAGCCACCTCCAAATCCTCAGCCATCTCTATCTGTCCCAGAAAGTGAAATTCCGCACCTCCCTGTATAGATGTTTCAACACGCAACGAAACATTGGTTCCTGCCGGAAGATATAACGGAGCCACCTCCTTATCTTTACTTTCAATTGGTACAGCTGACACTAAAATTGGCCGCGCTTCTGATACAACTGGGCGGAGCCTGATTTGCTGTCCGGGCAATCTTCTGTCTATAACTTGTTCTATCATAAAATTTTAGCCACCGCGTCAAACGCGGCTAAACGCAAAAAAACCTCCTTTCGGAGGTTTGTAAAATAGCTGCAGCACAAACCTCCTAAGAAGAGTTTGCACAGACACAATTTAATACATTTCTAAGTTTCATTAAGTTAATTATAACATATTGAAATAAACATGTAAATATCTTTTTCACCAAAAATCCTACCCTTGCTTTCTATTTTTCAACAATTTTAATAAATTCCTCAGCAGTAATAATTTTTATTCCTTCAAACTCCTTTATATCAAGTAGATCCCTATCTTCTGAAATGATGTAATCAACTTTTGCTGCTTTGGCTGTCGCGATAAATTTGTCATCGTTACTGTCTCGTGAAATATGTTCAATATTTTTCAGTACGACCACCTCTGCTTGACTTATAATTTCAATAACCTTGCTTTTGTCCATTCCTTTTAAGAGACGGAATTTTTTAACGATTTCCTCTCGATCAAGCACCTCAAGGATTTCAAAGACTATTGGTTTTGAAACGAATAAACGATATTTCCCGTTATGTTTAAATAGAAGTTTGCCCCAGTAACTGAAGGGATTGATAAGGCCGCGGACAAACACTACCGTATCAACAACGACCTTAGTCATTGTTTTTACGGACAGCTTTAATAGCCTTGTCAATAGCAACGTTTACTTCTTCTTCTGAATACTTTGCTACTCTTGCTTCCTCGCGTATAGGAGCAAATTGTGCATAAAGCTCTTTTACCCATGGTGATCCAACGACAATACGGCTGGGGACACCTCTTATTTCCTCCCGACTATTCTTTTTCTTCTCCTCCTTAACTGGCTCTACAACTATTTTGCCGTCTTGAGCTGAGAGCTTCATCCAAAACTCATCCCCTATCCCAAAAGCATCTCTAAATTCTTTAGGAATAGTAATTTGTCCTTTGCTGAATGATTTTATATATCTTGTTTGAGGCTGATTATTCATGGTAAATTCAGTATAGACTGAATTTCAGTATTTGTCAAGAACGCGGCTGTCAAAAATTATTTGACAAGCCCCAAATTTATTTGATAATTAAATTGAGGTTGAATTGAGGATCAAAAACCGCCCTTGCTGCTCTAGCCAGTTGGAAATACAACTTTGGTTACATATCCATATTTTGATTTGTAATTCAGCGGACCGTATTTGTATTTTTCAAACACCAAACCCATAACTCTGATCTTTTCATCCGACATATAATCGCTGATTCTCTGATAAATTAAAGTTAAGTATTCATAAGGACCTGTATAAGTACAAGCTATGGCTTTGGTTTTTGGATAAATTCTAAAATAATGATTTTCCGGAAGCTTTTTTACTTCCCGCTTATTTTGGCAAATTAGGGCAATTTCCAAACCTGTGTTTGAAGAATTATATTCTTTATCAAGATAAAATGTTATTTCGCTTTCCTGACATTTCAGTTTTAACTTTTCTGCTTCTTTCCAGAGTGAGATTATATAATTTGTGATTTGATCATATCGTGCGTTTTCTATTTTATGACAAAAAAGAGTGTAAGGGCCAACATATTCGGTCTTTATCTGCTTTTTGAAATAGTCTTCCTCAAGCAAGAATGAACTAATTTGTTTTAAAAATTTTCTCTCACTCTCCTTATCCTTTATTTCTTCTTGTAAAACGTCGAGTTTGGTTTCAACAAATTTTTTGAGATTAATATTTTTACTTTTAATCTCTTTTAAGGGAAGATGAAAATTTTGGAGAAGTTTGATTCGCAGAAACTCTTTACGTTGTGTTGCCGAATAATACCGATATTTATTGTCAGGGTCAATATATTCAGGCTTAAAAAGCCCAAGCTTTTGGTACAAACGCAATGTTCTTGGCGTTGTGTGGCACGCTGCAGCAAACTTCTGAATACTCAAAACATTAACTTGACTTTGACCCAGGGTCATAGTTTATTATAACACAACTATTATGTTAGAAGGAAGAAAATCTGGAGATTTGCCAGACCCTACAGAAGGCATAACTGATGAGGTTCTTGCTGAACTTCGAACAGATCGAGATAGATTTGTCGAAGAGACATTAACGGTTCTTTCTGATGAAAATAAACCTTTAGAAAGTTTCCTTACGTTTGCGCGCCAACACGTTATGAGAAGTGACGATCTTATGGATTGGACACTTGCCTACTATGCAATAGTCTCAAGATCTGCAAGGAATCAGGGCATACCCATGATTGGAGTATCTCAAAGTGTCATTGATAAAGTGTCTGAGGAAGGAGTGTTGCGGGGAAACGGAGCCAGAGCAAGAGGGATGAATCCCACGAAATTTCTTGAAGAGTCCATGGATATGGTTGGTACTTTTGCGCAAGAAGACGGCGCTAAATCGAAAGAGCTTAAATCTTATTGGAATAATTTTTTTAATTTCATGGCCGATTCAACCACTCCCGCAACGAGAGTTCCAAGTATCCAGCTTGGCGTTGCAACCTCCGATTTTGCAAATATAATAAAAACACAGCATAATATAAAACAAGGGAAGCAACCATTCCCCAACCAAAACTAATATGACAGAGGCTGGTGATATACCAATTCAAGTTGACGACGGAAGCAGAGTTGAGACCCTAAATCTTAGGGACGGGCAGTTTGGTTTCCATTATACTGTTGACGCAGCAATACCTGATACGCTGACACATGGGCTTTTATCACGGTTGGAAGAGCGAAAAAGAGGCCTAGGCGTGCGCAAACGAGCATCACGCTCGCGGGGTGATACCGTTTATTTCACAACAAGATATAATGACATATATTTTCTACATGGAGATGAACCTCGCCCACCGCAGGAAGAATTAAGCGATGTTGTAGGAATAGCAGTTGACAGACCAGATTTTGCACGAAGCCGGCATGGACATTTTGGACTCGAGGATTTTATTACGCCTGATAAATTCAGAGCGTTACTAATTGTCGACTGCCAAGCGACTGAAATACCTCTTAAGGAAAAACGGGATACTTATGACAAATATGCATTTGGTGCTACCTTGCCTGATGACGTAATTAATGCGAGAGTTGAATCATTACGAAGAAAATGCGCTGAAAAAGGCATAGAAATTCCTATTTACGGCGTGTCAGGAAAACAATATTAATTTTCCACCAAAAAACCGCCCTTATAGGCGGTTTTGTTGGATGTTTCCTTCTCTGCTTGTCTGGCCATCCATTACAGATGGAGGCATTGAAGGATCTTTCTTTTGAAGAAAGAAAATTCCTGGCAATGACCTATTGTCCCATAAATAAATACAGTATCGTAGGCGCTGACTCGTTTCACTTCTCTGTTCGGAATGGGAAGAGGTGGTTCCAAATCGCACAAATCACCAAGAAATTTCTGTC
>DATLNW010000081.1:0-7873 GCA_035536575.1 Lysobacterales bacterium | reverse complement strand
ATGCATTTTTTAGAAAATATATGGGTGGAAAAAGAGCCAATATAGGACTGGCTCTCACAAAGCCCGTGGGAAAAGATGAAGAAAAAAATTTGATATCAGAAGTGGAAAAGCTGGTCTTTAAAAATTACAAACAATCAACCTTCTGGTTTTATGCATGTGATTTCCAAAATGGATATGAAAATGATCTGATATTTTCAAAAAAGATCTATAAAAATTTAAAACTTAAATTCGGTCAGGATTTTAGAGGGGTTTTCGTACCCACATCTCTATCCCCTCAGAGTTTCTTCTCCTCTTTTAAATTGATGGATTCATTTCTTACCGTAAGGCTGCATGCATCTATTTTTGCAGATAGAAATAATGTCAATTTTGCAGGAATATCATATGACAAAAAGTGTTTTAGTTTTCTTGAATCAATTGGTAAGAGTCCAATTGAACTTAAGAAAGTAGCGTACGCTAAGGGAAAAAATGCATTTAAAAAAGTTTTGTTTTTCACTTATGTATACATAAGACGGCTTTCATACATAATGTTGGGTTTATTGGATTTCGCAAATTATAAAAATGATCGTATCGTATCAGTCCTTTCCTATCATAGCGTAGCAGAAGACGGATGGCGCTTCAGTATAGATGCGGATATGGTAAAAAAACAAATTATGTACCTGAAAGAGAGATATGACATCATCACACTTGAAACTCTTGAAAAGCTTATAAATAAAGAAGTACAAATAACCAAACCGTCAGTAATTATCACATTTGACGATGGATATAGAGATATTTTGTCACTCAAATCTTTTTTCAAAAAAAACTATATAAGGCCGGCATTATTCATTCTTGCCGATCCCAAAAGCGCAAATTATAGGGAGCTTGGAATTAAAAAGGAATTTCTTAAAAAAAATGAATTAATGTCTTTAATTAAGGACGGATGGGAAATTGGATCACACACCAATACTCACTCAAATTTATCCAAGCTTTCAGCAATTGATTTAAAAAAAGAAATAATAGGATCCAAGATTACTCTTGAAAAGTCTTTGGGAATTGCTATCAGGTATTTTGCATACCCGAGAGGAAAGTATTCGGAAGACGTCCTCAAATATATTAAAAAAGCAAATTACAAAATGGGTCTTACCATGAATGATGGGTTTATCTCCCCTCAAACAGATCCGTTGCTTGTTCCAAGAATTGGCATTGACAGGACACATTCATTTTTTGAATTTAAATATCTTTTTTCGAGAAACAATATAAATATAAGAATGTTTATCAAAAAAAGTTATTTGGGGAGGTACATATGAAAAAAATATTAGGGACATTATTTACTCTTTTATTTTGCGCTGCAATTCTAAGCCTTTCAGTAAAGGGAATTCCCGGCAGCCCGACTGAGACAGACTTAATTAAGCCTGAGTGGAATGAAACAGGGCCGCTTGAGCCCTCAATTGAGGGTGGAAGATTTGCTCTTCTCTACTCAATTGTTGAGCATAAAAGTTTTGAGTTCTCAAAAGACGTGGCACTTCTGGCAACACCTGATTTGGGATACAGGAATGGTAAATATATATCTCTTTTTGCCCCAGGTGCTTCAATTGTTGCGATACCCGGCTATATCTTGGGAAAAATGGTCGGACTTTCACAAGTTGGAAGCTTTGCAACAATTGCGTTATTTGCGCTCCTTAACGTTTTCTTAATAAGAAAAATTGCAATTTTGATGGGAGCGAATATCATGTCAGCAACTATCGCTTCCATGACATTTCTTTTTGCTTCCCCGGCCTTTGCATATGCATCGACATTTTATCAGCACCATATCTCAACAAGTCTGATACTTCTAAGTATCTTTATCCTAATAAGGTATAACAGTTTGCTGTCTCTAGCTGCGATCTGGATTATTTACGCTTTTGCATTCATAGTCGATTACCCAAATTTGATCATGATGGCCCCAATTGCCATTTTTGCAATTAGCAAGATGCTGCTTATAAAAAGAAATGTTTCAAAAATAAGAATTAACTTTTCTACCAATCGGGTACTAACTATCTTAAGTGTTATTTTGCCCCTCCTATTTTTGCTCTGGTACAACCAAAGTGCCAATGGTGGTCCTTTTAAACTATCGGGAACGCTGGACCGGGTAATGAGCATAGATAAAGAAGGCGTACCGCTTCTTGGGAGTGATCTGGTAAGAGAGGCACTGGAAAATAAGACGATGACTATTCCTCCAAATTCTTCGTTTTTTTCAGCGTTTCTAAATAGAAACACCCCTAATGGATTGTATACGCATTTTTTGAGTCCTGACCGGGGAATGATTTTTTATACACCGGTTATGCTTTTTGGCATTTTTAGCCTTTTTCTTTATGTTAAAAAGTGGAATAAAAACATCCTCCTACTTGTTAGCGTAATAGCTTTTAATATAATCGTTTATTCCATGTGGGATGATCCGCAGGGTGGATGGGCGTTTGGATCAAGGTATCTTATCCCAACTTACGCGGTTCTTGCAATCTTTATTGCATTTGCGCTTACGAAATTTAAAAAGAACATAGCATTTCTTTTGCTGTTTTTCATAGTTCTTTCTTATTCTGTCGGAGTAAATACATTGGGAGCTGTTTCCTCAACAAGTAATCCACCAAAAGGCGAGGCGCTGGCGCTTGAGAAGCAATACAAAGTCAAGCAGAAATATACATACTTCAGAAACGTTGATCAGCTTAAAAGTGGGGATTCCAAAACTTATATATTCAGGTCATTTGCCAAAAATTATGTATCAGCATGGAGCTATTACGTAAATATAGCAATATCAATATCACTTTTTCTTGGATTTTTACTTGTTTACTATGCTCTAAGCCCTGCCAAAAAACTTAAGAAAAATGCAGCGAAATCGTATAATCGCCTGGTATTTAAGAATAACTTAACGTTTTCATATAATTGGCTTAAAAAACCAATGGCATTTTTTGAAAAGAACTCCGTTTCCATACTTGTTGTTTTGCTTGCGGGCTTGTCTATATTTAACTTCATTTTTTACTATTTCAACGGAATGGGGCTTGCCTATAATGATGCAAGATCTCATCTGGATATCGGCCGCCGAGTTGTTGAGAACCTCAAACCGGGATTTGCGCAGCTTGGAAGCGTGTGGCTTCCCCTGCCCCATCTCTTAATGACTCTGACAGTCTGGAACGACTTTATGTGGCACTCAGGTCTCTCAGGCGCCCTGCAATCAATGGTTGCGTATGTTGCAACCGGTGTTTTAATCTACTTATTCTTAAGAAGGCTCGGAGTTAGTATGTTTGGACGTCTCATCGGTGTTGCTGTATTTTCTCTTAATCTGAACATCATGTACATGCAGTCAACCGCAATGACAGAACTTCCACTTATTGCGCTAATGATGGCAGGCGCATATGAGCTGATGATCTGGCACCAGACTGAAAAAATATTTAATCTGATAAAGGCTGCTTTTTGGATTATGCTCTCAACTCTAATCAGGTATGACGGTTGGTTCTTATTTGCATTTGCGACTGCTTTGATATTTTTGAGAACCCTTAAAAGACGAGGATACAAAACAGCCGAGGGCGTAACGGTGATTTTTATTACACTTGGGGGATTTGGGATATTCTTGTGGTTCTTCTGGAACCAGATGATATTTAAGGATCCGTTGTTTTTTGCCTTCAGTGATTTCTCAGCCAACGCACAGCAAAAAATAATCGAGGAAGCAGGAGCTTTAACTACCAAAAATAATTTGTGGTATTCTATCCAAAGCTATCTTTACGCGGTAGTTTACAACTCGGATTTTATTATATTTATCTTCGGCGCTATTGGGGGAATGCTTTTGTGGTTTGATAAAAGAATTGAAAAGCCTATGAGATATGCAAGTCTTGCTCTTCTTTCCCCTCTTTTATTCAACATAATTGCCTTATTCCTGGGCCACTCAGTTCTTTATGTACAGGGTCTTGGGGGAAATTCATGGTTTAATGTAAGATATGGATTGACTTTGGTTCCAACTCTCGCGATTTTCACAGGCTATTTTGTGTCACGCGCCAAGGCTTACAGATACGTGATAATTGGATTAATGTTGTTTGTTTCAGTTTTTGGCTATATAAATCAGGAGATAGTCACGCTTGACGATGCAAGAATCGGGTTGGGTGGAAAAAATGTTACGGAAGTAAGTAGCTATCTCAGAGAATATGCGGCCAATAAGGAAGGCTATGTGCTCCTGTCAGTTGCAAAGCATGACGCAATTATTTTTTCCTCAGGACTTCCTATGAAGCGGTTCATACATGAAGGAACAGGAGATTATTGGGATCTTGCAACTGCTCATCCTGACAGATGGGCCAGATGGATAGTGCTCAGATCAAATGATAAAAATGATTTGACAACTAAGTTGGTTAAGCACAAAAAATCATTTAAAGAAAATTACAAATTGGTCCGTGACTTCCCATTTGCCGAGGTGTATGAACTTAAAGAACCATTTGTAAAAAATCTTCGTACCACCCCACCGCTTGCAATAAATAATTAATTTATGAAATTTATTTTTCTTACTATTCTTACATTTGTATTCTCATTCCTTGGAATGCTGTTGATATTCAAACCGGCTAGTAACCCCTTACCTGCTGATACATCTAAAAACGTTAAAACAAGTGAAATCCCTACCCGGCAAGCGCAAGTTAATGCTGTGAGTAAAAAGTGGAACGTACAGTCTGTTGACACGATGAAACAATCACGTGATCAAGCAAGGCAATTCTCAACGGATATAAATTTACAAAAAACAATTGATCCTCAGGTGTCGGCTATTGCAGGCATGGGGGCAACGCATATAGGAATTGGCACCCCATACGACCCGGAATTTCTGCCGGTTTTAAAACTGTGGGTGCAGTCAGCACGCAAGCACAATCTAAAAGTATTTTTCAGAGGAAATTTATCAGGTTGGGAAAAGTGGTTTGGATATCAAAAAATTGGAAGAGCAGAGCATATCCGAAAAACGGAGGAGTTTATTGAAAAAAATCCCGGGCTTTTTGAAGATGGGGATATATTTAGCTCGTGCCCAGAGTGTGAGAATGGTGAAAAATTGGACAGAAGTAATAAGGCACAAATCGATGATTATAAAGCGTTTTTGATCAAGGAATATAATATCACCAAAAAATCGTTTAAAAAAATTAATAAGCAAGTTGCCTCAAACTATTACTCGATGAACGGAGATATGGCATTTCTGATGATGGATAAAAAAACAACAGCAGCATTTGACGGAATTGTAGTAATTGATCATTATGTAAAAGACACGACGCGTCTTGAAAAAGATATTAAAGAATTGGCAAGAAAAAGCGGTGGAAAAATTGTTTTAGGAGAATTTGGGGCTCCAATTCCCAATATCCACGGCCGAATGAGTGATGAAGAGCAAAAACGCTGGATTGAGGATGCGTTAAATAAAGTCTCAAAGATCCCCGAGCTTTACGGGATAAATTATTGGGTGAACATAGGTGGATCAACCGCAATATTCAGAGACAACCTACAGCCCAAACCTGTTGTGTCAGTAATTACAGCTTTTTTTAGTGGTAATAAATAACTCCACAATATAGTAAATCATTATTGACATGGCTTCAATTTTATGGTATAGTCCGAAAACACTTACACAGTGGTCTATATCTATGTTAAATCAAAAATTAATTGTCGCTATAAGTCTTTTTACTTTCTTGTCTGTTTCAGCTCTTCCAGTCCATGCTGAAAAACTTCCTAATTTTGGCTCGTGCGTAAATCCTCAGGGAAAAGTAATTGCAAGCTATGAAAACGGAAAGCATGGAATTGTCGGCCGGAAAGACCTGGTATCCGGAAGTGATGCGGTCTATCAATCATCAGAAAGAGGAGTAACACAGTGTTTTTGCCCTGAAGACGGAAATGGTATCCAGACCAACTGGTTTGATGTATCCAAGCTGACAAAAGCTGAAATTGAAACTCTTAAAAAAGATGGATGGACATATTTTGCAACGGGTTCTGACTGGGGCTTAAAAGATGTAGCTTACGTTGCAAAAAATAGTGACTACGCGTGCAAAAATACAGCCCAAAAAAAGGGTGAAGTGTCCAAAGTACTAAGTCTTGCTAGTACTGGTGAATCAGTGACAATCTATGCACTTATCCTCTCAGGAGCTGCATTCCTTATATCAGGTTTGGTTCTTCGAAAAGTTAACAGTTAATCATATGAAACTGCTCTCCAGACTATTCATATTCATTGGAGTCCTTTGCTACGCCCTTGGTATCTATAACATTTGGCTTATAAATGATCCACGCCGCTTGTCTTTCAATAGCTACACGTACGCGCGAACATCATCATTCAATGAAAGCTTCACGCCCACCGGAATTACCATAAAATCGCTTAACATCAACCTTCCTCTAATTCCATCCAAAATTAGCGATGGAAATTGGGAAACAACTGAAAGTGGAGCCTCATATCTTGCTTCATCTCCTATTCCTGGGGACATCGGAAATAGTGTGATATACGGCCACAATTGGACAAGTCTTTTTGGAAATTTGGTGAGTGTGTTGCCCGGGGATGAAATAGAAATAACATATGAGGATAAGTCTGTCAAAACATTTGTTGTTAGATACACATCAGTTGTTACTCCTGAAACCTCAAGTATCCTTGCTCCGACAACTGACAGAAGAATAACGCTTTATACTTGTACTGGTTTTCTTGATTCTCATAGATTTGTGGCTGTTGCAATCCTCAAAGACAGATAAAAAAGCCCCGCTGTTGGGCAGGGCTTTTATGTTCGTAGTATACCTACAAGCTGATAATGTTTGCGTTAGCAACATTAACAATATGTACTGTTGTTTCTGCTTCCCCTGACACAACCAGCGTACTTCCGCCGGTATTAAAGCTCGAGCTATTTGAGCCTGTTTTCTGAGTTGTAGTTACAGTATTTGTTATTGCAGCGCTATTTGACTGCGTAACAGTTGTCGTTGTTGTTTGAATAATCTTTACCTTATTTGTTGAAAACGCGCCGTTTCCCTTGATTTTAACTGTTGTTGCAGCAAATGCAGGCATTGCAGTAGCAGCAAAAAGTGATGCTGCTGCGAGTCCTGCCCCGAATTTAAAAGCTAATTTATTCATAATTTATCACCTCCAATCAAACTGGTCTTCCCGTTATCACGCCGGATAACGGGAGAATTATTGCACTAGAGTTCGCAGTTTGTTTCTGCTTCTGCAGTGCAAGTGTCAAATAGACCCGCGCCTCCATTGGCTGCGTCAGATCCACCTTGACCGTCGAGGGTATCGTCGCCCCCTTCACCCATGAGAGAATCAGAGTCTGCTCCTCCCCACAGTTCATCAGCACCTGCTCCGCCGTTTAGGGCATCACTTCCGCCTTGACCGTAAAGCTTGTCAGCGCCATCTTCTCCATGGATGCTGTCACTACCCGCTCCACCGAGGATTACATCCGCTCCATCTCCTCCTTTGAGCGCGTCGCTGCCGTCACCACCGACAATGCAATCAGCACCGCCTTTTCCATCGACATAGTCACTTCCAGCTTTTGCAAGGATCAAGTCTGATCCGCTGGTTCCATATAATGCGTCGCTACCATTTGTGCCTTCGATTTTGTTGTAGGCGATAGCTTGATTGCACTCTGCTGGAACTGGAAATGCATTGATTGGATTTGCCACCACCGTTATATGATAAGGATTTGAAGCATCATTGCTCCAAGCAGATTCTACAAGTGAAGCGTTTCTTGCTCTCACTCTTAAGTAATATTCTCCTACCGGTGTTCCCGGAGTTGGGATTTCAGAAGCTGCTAGCCAAACGCTTTGATACACAGAATTTGTGTATCCGGCATCTGAAAAAGCCTCATATTGATACTGAAATGGTGGATTAGCACCAACAGAGTCAGTCCAATCTATCTTCACCAGAGCAGCTTGTGTAACA